>NZ_BADX01000051.1:0-23374 GCF_000241365.1 Pseudoalteromonas sp. BSi20480
AAAAAAGTAGCAATACTATTGCTTACTTTTTACTTTATTTACTTAATGCTAAAGCGATTCAGGGCTTTTAACATTTATTTGTGCTTTACGATGAAATGGTTTTGCATACATAGCTAATACAAGTGGCTTAAGCTCTTCAGGTACCTGCGCAATACGTTGTTCAAATGTTGCCGTATCTGGAGAGTTAATTACCGACTCTTTACAACCACCAGCAATATAATTGCCTGGATGTAAGTAAAATGAATCTATTATTTGCTGGTCAATAGTGTTAGCAAGTTCCTCGGCGCTATCGCATTGTGACTCAATAGGCTGCCCAAAAGCTAAATGAACATGGCCCTTTGCCGTACTAAAGCCCTCAACAATGCTTAAAATATCTTCACCCACCGACTTAACATATTCACCATGCTGTTGCTTATGATAAAGCTCTTTAGCTTTTGCTATAGCACATGGCTCATATTGATAAGAAATAGACACAGGCACAACTTTTAACTCTTTAATGTATTCACCAAACTCTTTCTTTTGCTTACGGCCATTAAGTTGCAACATTTTTAGTAATGCAGGATCGGTTTGATCAAAGCCATCTTTAGCGCGCCCTTCTTTTTGTGCAATCCAAATGGAGTGCCCGCCCATTAGTGAGTCATAAATATACGATGACAATTGCGTAAGGGCTTTTAGCATTTCTTTAGGGGCTTTAGCTGAGCGCTTAACAATAAAGCTTTTATTTAAACGCATCAGCTCTGTTATGTAGGGTATTTGCAGTAAATTATCGCCAATAGCTATTCGTACCGTTTTCATTTTATGTTGGTATAACCCCCAGTTAACAAGCGCAGGATCAAGCACTATATCGCGGTGGTTAGAAACAAATAAATAAGCTTGATTAGGATCTAATTTATCTAAACCTGAAAAGGTGACTTTTGACGTGGTGCGTTTTATAAGTTTATCTAAATACGTAGCAACTTCATTTTGAACATCTTCAACGCTCGTTACTTTTCCCCACTTTTTGCGTAGTTGGCTTCTTACCAATGGGCGGGCAATAAACGGTACTGCGGATAGAAAGCGCGGTAGATTATACTTCGCAATGACATCTATAAATGCATCATCACTCATTAAACGCGCTAATGATGCGTTAACCTCATTGTCGTTGTAAGGTCTTATGTCTGCGTACTTGTCTTCTAATTCACTCATTACTGCATCTATAAAGTTAAAAAACGGCACGTAAAATACGTACCGTTTGTTTTATTGGTTTGAGTATAACTCAGGCAAACTGAAATGCGAACTAAGTCAGGCTATTGCATTTTTATAAAAACTAACAAGCACTCTAAAAAGTACATATATAACAAATAATTAAGTAATGCTCTTACCAGTTACCTTTCGCCTTGCTTGTAATGCTATGACAACTAAACGCAGAATAAGTGCGATTAAAATTACACCACAAACAAAGCTTAGCCAATATGGCAGCACCTGATGCTCTTCACCTAGTTGCGGGGAAACAACAAAGCCAAACTCAGTTACTAAATAATCCGTTAAAAACCCAAAAATCAATGCAACCCCAATAACCCCTATCAAATAAGCGAATACAGCACGCTTGCCAAGCTCATTAGCTACAACACCTAACGTAGCAATATTTGTTGCCGGCCCTGCGAGCATAAACACTAACACCGCTCCAGGCGATACTCCACTCAATAACAAGCCTGCAGCAATAGGCGTAGAAGCAGTGGCACAAATATACATGGGTATACTGATCAAAATCACCACAAGCATGGCAACAATGCCACTGCCCCACTGTGTTAAAAATGACTCTGGAACATAGGTCTGTACCAACGCGGCAAAGAATAAACCAATCATTAACCAGACCATGGTATCCGACAGAAGTTTATTGCAGCTAAAACTTATCGCTTGTTGTACTTTCTGCCATTGACTTTGTAATGCCTTGTTTGGTTTATCACAACAACTGGTTTGAACTTTAGGCTCCGCCGTTTTAGACGCACAACAACTGGTTTTTGTTTGAGCATCTGCGGCTGGCTTAGTCTGCAGCCTATCGGTATCTCGCCCAACTAACACACCTGCAACAATAGCACTGCAGATAGCAGCTATGGGACGAATAATAGACATAAACGGACCTAATAACACATACGATACTGAAACAGAATCAACCCCTGTTTCAGGCGTCGACACTAAAAACGCAGTAGTGGCACTTTTTGAAGCACCGGCGCGTCTCAATCCTATTGCAGCAGGAATAACACCACATGAACACAAAGGCATTGGCGCACCAATTAAAGCCGCTTTCACTGTGGTCAAAAAGCCTTCTTTACCTAAATGTTTATTTAAAAAATTTGCCGGTAAATATACATTCAATAACCCAGCAATCAGCAAACCAAGCATTAACCAAGGGGCAGATAATAAAAATAACTGCCAAAAATTATTAAGTAAGTCCATCGATGTCCTCCAAGGTTGTTAATATTGAACAGTTATAAGCGGGTTCTTGTCCACCACAGCACTTATCTGCCAGTATCGATAGCGATTGATGAAAACGTGTTAGCTCAGCAATACGCTCTGCAACTAGATCGCGTTTTTGTATCGTTAAATCTTTCACTTCACGGCACGAATGCTGGTGTTTTTTAAATTTAATTTGCAGTAACTCTCTGATCTCTAACAGGCTAAAACCAACATTTTTAGCACGCAAAATAAACTTCATTTGTTTGAGAGCTGCCTTATCATAATCGCGATAACCTGCCTCGGTTCGACTTGATGGCGTTAACAAATTGTGTTTTTCATAGTATCTTAGGGTATCTGTTGAGACACCTAACTGATTTGCAAACTCACCTATTTTCATTTGTTTCTCCAATGAGTATATTCTCAACTGATGCCAACTATAAACCTTAGAGCACACACCAAGGTCAAGTATTAAAATTTATTTTATTTAATTAGGACACATCATGAAAATTACTGTTCTCGATAACGCCACATTAGCAAATACATCACTTGCCTGTTTAGAGCAACTAGGGAGCCTTAAAACCTACGAACTTACTAGCCCAGAGCAAGTTGTTGAGCATAGCCAAGGGGCTGATATTTTAATTACCAATAAGGTCGTGTTAAACCGCGAAACAATTAGCCAACTAAAAAATCTAAAACTAATATGCGTGAGTGCTACGGGAACTAATAATGTTGATCTAGAGGCTGCAAAAGATCACGGCATTGCAGTTACAAACGTTGCAGGTTATTCAACACCTTCGGTTGTTCAACATACCTTCTCTTTAATCACAAACCTGCTAGGTAATACACACCGATATCAAGCTGATTGTCAGCAAGGTGCTTGGCAGAAAAGTGAAATGTTTTGCCGTCTTGACTACAGTTTTAATGATTTACAAGGCAAAACACTAACAATCATAGGCGGTGGTACACTAGGACAGGCTGTTGCAAATGTAGCCGAGGCTTTTGGTGCAAATGTAGTTATGTCTGAGCGCAAAGGTGCACCATGCCGCGATGGCAGAACGCCTTTTGACGAAGCCATAAAAACCGCAGACATAATTAGTGTGCACTGCCCGTTAACAGAAGAAACGCGCAATCTAATTACCTTAAACGAATTTAAAGTAATGAAACCAAGCTGCATCATAATTAACACAGCACGAGGCGGTATTATTAATGAGGCGGATTTAACCAGTGCACTAGAGCAAAATATAATTGCTGGCGCAGGCGTTGATGTATTAACAAAAGAGCCTGCTGAGCTTTCAAATCCACTGGCAAATTATAAAGGGAGTAACCTATTGCTAACGCCGCATATTGCGTGGGCAAGCACCGAATCAATTGTGCGATTAGTTAAAGAGGTAAGTTTAAATATTAAAGCATTCAAACAAGGGGAGCCTCGTAGCCGCTTAGTTTAATACTCACCTTAGCCAAGTAACCTGAGCTCTGAATAGTAAATACCTTAATCATTGCTTGGGTTAAATAAACTAAAAAGTGGCTGTTTTTACCAATTTTTTATTTTTTAAAATTAACGAAATACCACAAACAACGTAAGCAATTGATTATAAATAAAATTTAAACTTGGCGTATACTTTGCGTTACTATCATTAATAATTAAGTAAAAATGATTAAGGTACATACAAAAATGAATAAATCTCTACTAGCAGCGGCACTTATTACTCCATTTTTAACGGGTTGTGTTATCGCCGTATCTGATGGTGAAGCAGAAACGCACTGGGCAGGTAATGACTCAACTAGCTGGCAAACTAAGCACAAAAATAATCGCGAAGCGATTTCTGAATTAAAAATGGATAGCAGCTACCAGTCGGTATTAACAACACTTAAAACCCCTAATTTTACAGAGTTACTAAAAAAAGGGGATGATGTGTATCAAGTCTTATTTTATGCAACTCATAGCATTCATTCTGATGGTAAAATGACTAAAGATGAGTGTACGCCACTTGTATTCAAAAACGATAAACTTGTCGGTATTGGTGACAGCGCATTAAATATGGTTAGCCACTAAAATACAAAAAGGCCAGTAACGTTACTGGCCTATTTTATTAGTGAGCGACCACTCTATTACGGCCAGCCTCTTTTGCTTCATACAACCCTAAGTCAGCTTCTTCTAATAATGAATGCTCTGAGGTTGAGCGGCCATCTTCCATAGTTGCAACGCCAATACTGATAGTTATGCATTGTGCATTTAACGATGTTTTGTGCTCTATATTTAATTTGTTTACAGCATTTCTGAGCTTATTTGCAAACGTAATTGCTTCCTCTTTAGATACATCAGGTAAAATAGCCGCAAACTCTTCCCCACCGTAGCGGGCAATAAAGTCACTTCCACGTTTACATTGTGCCAATAAAGATTGTGCTACTTTTTTTAAACATTCATCACCGGCTCTGTGGCCATATGTGTCGTTGTATCGTTTAAAGTAATCTATATCCATTAGCAGTACAGATAGCACTGAGCCCCCTCGTTTACTTCTTCGCCACTCTCGAGACAAATTTTCATCAAGGTAGCGTCTGTTGGGTATTTCGGTTAATCCATCTATGGACGCTAACATTTCAAGTAAATCGTTTTTTTGTTTTATCAGTAATTGATTTCGTACTCGCACTCTAACAATAGAAGCGCTGAATGGCTTAGTAATATAGTCCATCGCGCCTAGCTCTAATCCTTTTGATTCATCAGCATGCTCTTGATTAGCAGAAATAAAAATAACTGGAATAGCCTGGGTAATAGGATTTTCTTTTAACTTAACAATAAGCTCAAAGCCGTTCATAACGGGCATTACAATATCAAGCAGAATCAAATCAAACTGTGTAGTTCTTACAAAAGCGAGTGCCTCTTCTGCACTTTTAGCTAAAAACACGTCATGCTCTTCACACAACGTTTTTTCAAGCACTAACCTGTTAAGTGGATCGTCGTCAACTACAAGCACTTTAGCTTTTTTTGACATCCACCGCCTCCAAACCTCTAATAAATACAATAACCTGCTTCAACTGCATAATAAGCTCTTTTATGATTTGATCTTCAGGGTCATTGGTTGCTTTAAGACTTTGTTCGCACTGAAGCGCACAAGACGATAACCGCTTAAAACCCAAGTTACCCGATACTCCTTTGATACTATGCACTAAACGTACCAATTCACCTTTAACAGTACATTCGTCAATTTGTTGTAATTGGGTCTCACATAGGCTAGAAAATTTATCAATCATAGTATTAAGTAACGCCTCATCAGCGCTAAATTGAGCTAAGGCAAATGCCCTATCAAAAAATACCGTTTTAGTGATCTGCATATCTGCAATAGCATCAAGTAGTACTTTTGCTACAACGGGCTTTGTTAAATGTTTATTCATACCGCATTTTAACGAACGCTCTATATCCGCAGGCTCACAATGGGCTGTCAATGCAAATATAGGCAATTGCTTATCGTCAAACTGTTGACGAATCAACGTAGTAGCTTGACAACCATCTATATGCGGCATTTGCACATCCATTAAAATCAGATCTGGTTTTAAAACTTGTAGCAGCTCCATACCATCAGATGCATTGGTTGAGGTTACAACATTTACATTAGCTTTTTCTAAAACACTACTTATAATTTCTAAGTTTAGTTTATTATCGTCAATTGCCAAGATCAGTAAACCTGACACCTCTCTACTCGGTTGCTGTGCCTGTATATTAGCGTCACTTGCAATTTGCTTTAATGCAAAACCACTACTTAAATCAAATAATCGCTGCCCAAGTGCAGATGCTTTAACATGCTGCGCTAATAAGCCTTTACTCATAGATGAACTAAAGGTTAGCTGATGATTAACGATAATGACCGATACAGTGTGTGAAGTAAGCGAGTCATATATTGCTTTTACACTTAATAGCTCAGGTAAATCAGCTTCATCAACAATAAGCTGATTATATCCAGAAAGTTTGATTGGGTAATTCAATGCTTCATCTAAATCAATACTGGTTAACTCTGAATAGGCTGCTACAGCGCGTATTAAAGCTCGGCTTCGCTGGGATATAATAGCCAGAGCATCAACAGGCAACAGCTGATTTTTTGTATCGTCTACCTGTAAACTAATGCTGAAATAAAACTCACAACCAAGGCCTTTTTCACTGTTTACGGCTATCTCGCCGCCCATGAGCGATACAGCATGTTTTACAATAGCCAACCCTAACCCTACACCTTGATGGGCGCGTGTTGATGATTCATCGCCTTGTGTAAAGGCATCGAATAAACGTAATTGGTCAGCCTCATTAATCCCGCTGCCAGTATCTTTTACACTAAAACAGATCGCTTGCTCGTTACTATCTCCCTCAATTAGCTCCATTTTTAAGGTAATACTGCCATTGTGAGTAAACTTAACAGCATTAGTTAATAAATTACCCAACACCTGCTGTAGTCTTATGCTATCGCAAATCAAACTAGGTGCAATTAAAGGGTCAACATCAATAATAAATTCAACCCCTTTTTGCTCACACAAGGGCCCTGTTAAGCTATCGCAAATATCAACAAGTTCCACAACCGTAAATGGGGCTAGTTTTAACTCAGCCTGTGCGCTTTCAACTCTAGCAAAATCGAGCATGCGGTTGAGCATTAAGAGTAAACTTTGCGCAGCTTGCTTAGCTTGATCTGTTTGCTGAATTTGTCTTTGCGTAAGCCCTTGCTCTATAAGCATGTCAAGCAAACCTAACACTGCATTCAAAGGGGTACGTATTTCATGACTTAAGTTAGCAATGAAGCGACTTTTAGCAAGGGTTGCGCGCTCAGCATTGTGCTTAGCTTTAGTTAATGCACTCACATCTTGTAAGTGGATAACATAATACGAAGGATCTCGCTTTTCATCCCACACGAGCGATACACTGAGTTGAAGCCAGCTAGTCAAATTTCCTCGTGCTAATGTTAAATGATAAACCTCTTTCTTATCATCAAGCAGCTGAGCTAATCTTGTTTTAATTTCTTGCCACTGACTATCATCAAAGAGTAGTTTAAGTTGTTCACCTACCAACACATCTTGCTCAGTAAATAGTTTTCTTGCTGCTTTGTTTACCTGCAATATAGTCTGATCAAGCGAAAGAAGCACAACACCGTTTGCAGCAAATTCAATAGCACTTCTAAATTTAGACTCAGACGCTTTTAGTGCATGTAAAGTTTGCTGCTGTTCTGTTATATCTCTACCGATCCCCATTGTGCCTAACAAGTGCTGCTGCTCATTGTAAAAAGGCGCAATCGTCAGTTGGTAAGACTTATCATCTGTATCAACGCGTTGCTGAACATTACTGCGATTTTGTAAAACCTGTTTTTCAAGAATACTTATTTGTTCGTATTCGTCCGTTATATCTTGTATACGCCTACCCACTAGCGCGCTTTGATCGCATCCAATGTAAGCTTCAAACGCCTTGTTACACCCTAAAAAAGACCCATCAATATTTTTAAAATATATAAAGTCAGGAACACTGTTTAACATTGTGTTTAGTAAAGCTAAATGTCGCTCTTTAGCTTGATAACTGCGTGTTAGTTTTTCTGATTGCAATTGCAGCTTTTCGTCAAGTTCTCGGTTTACATCTTGCAGCGAATCGACTAGTTGTCTGTTTTTAGCAAATACTAGTTTTATTTTAGTGAACCATGGCTGCCAATTAATAGGGATTTGATAATTAGACTCTTTGCTGTTGTCGCTATTGCTTTGCTCTAAGTAATGCATGAGATGTGTCATAGGTTTTAAAAATATGCGCTGACTTAACCAAAAGAACACACAAAACATTAAACTTAGAAACAGCGTTAAAAATGTAAACTCGAGTAAAATTTCATACCGAATAACATTTACAAAACCGGATTTAGACTCATAAAATGCAGCATGTATTGGGAGGTTGCTTTTTGGCTGCATAAAAAAGTTTGTGCCACTGGTTAACACCGTTAATTTTTGTTGTGATGCCGCCATTTCAGGCCAGTATTCTTTAAGTGTGATCCCCTCAGCTATTGCATTTTTTGTACTTGCAACAACCTGATCAAACCGATTAACAAATATATATTCTCCCTGATTTGGCGTAACTTTTTTTAGCCAGGCAGAAATAACCTCCACATCGTAAATAACGATAATATAATCACGCGAGCCAAGTTCTCGCTGGCGTCCGATTGAGTAGTAAGCCTTCCCGTCTATATTTACAATCGGGCTTGAAGATAAAAGGTTGCCTGAAAAGTCTGGTTTAAATCGCCCTTCAAGAATCTCTGTTAGTAATAAACTCTTGCTCTTATTACGCCTCGCTACAAATGCAGCGCCATTTTCATCAACATACGCAACGGCGCTAAGCGACTGCATAAGTGCCAGAGTTGTATTAAACGAAGGACCTAATTTAACTAACTGTTGCCACTTTGAAAGTTCATTTGGTGAAAGATTAAAATCCCCTTTACCTACAATCTCGGTGCCTTGTTGAGTAAAATGGCGATAGTAATAACCTTCATACTGATTAATACCTTCAAATAAATTACGATTAGCAAGACTCAGTGCAGGCTGCTCGTATAAGTTAAGCATATTAGCCATTAAATCACTGATTGATTGCATGCCATGATTTATTTGGGCGGATATATTAAGAAAATCAGCGTCACGTTTTTCTACTGTGCGCTCAAGCTTGATATTGTAAAGATGTAAACACAGTAAAAAAGCAACGATTAAAGGCACCAACAGGGCAACAATTAAAGAGCGATAATAATGTTTGAGAGGTAAAAAATTCAACGTGCAGTCTGCCATTTGGCCCGAAAATCAATCATTAGACTATCGAGCCAAATAGTTAAGCGCAAGTTATAAATTCTCTTCTGCAAATGAAGCCAACCGAC
Organism: Pseudoalteromonas sp. BSi20480; assembly: GCF_000241365.1. NCBI lineage: Bacteria > Pseudomonadati > Pseudomonadota > Gammaproteobacteria > Alteromonadales > Pseudoalteromonadaceae > Pseudoalteromonas > Pseudoalteromonas sp. BSi20480. The sequence continues at coordinate 9,303 of NZ_BADX01000051.1, forward strand.
TCCTTACAACACCATTAAGATTTATAGTTGCACTGCCTTCAAAGTTTTTAAAACGTTCTACTATGTAGGTTAAACCTGATGTAACTGGCGTTAAATAGTTACTGTCTATTTGCGCTAAATTACCGGTGCAAATGAGCTTGGTGCCTTCTCCGCAACGAGTAATAATTGTTTTAAGTTGAGACGCTGTTAAATTTTGGCTTTCATCTAAAATTACTACCGCATTTTGAATACTGCGCCCACGCATAAAATTAACCGACTTAAACTGCACATTGGCCTTTTCCATGATGTAATTTCGGCTCGATATTGGGTTCTCGTCACCTTTATGGAGTACTTCTAGCGTATCGGTAATAGCAGCGAGCCACGGCGCCATTTTTTCCTCTTCCGTTTTCCTAAGATCCACACCTACGTTGTCAAAAAGTTACATTAATACTTATTTACTTAAATCCAAATTATTAATTATTTCCCTTTCAATTTGTATAGCTACAGTAACGTTTCTTCACATAACTCGATAAGCAACCGGAATATGATTTATCTATGGTTTGCATGAATTAACCAATACTTTCCTAATTCAGACTTGCGATGATCGCAATAATCCGATCAATATGAAATCCATCATAGCAGGTAAAACCACTAATAGAAATTTGAAGCCGAAGGCTTGGGTTAGATATAGAGTAACTAACGATCATCATTTCTAACTAAAACAAGTCCAATTATCAATATATAGCCTAACAGTGGCGCAAATCCAATTCTGTGTTGGTAAACCATATTCACAATAAGATAATAATGATACTGGCTCATTACTTGCACTTTTTCGAGAACATGACCACATGTAGAGAATAATAGGCTAACAGTGGGAAATATTTACACTATCAATGTAAGGATTACTTATGAAATACTCAAGATTTGCTGCAATGATCATCACCTCAACCATTACTATGTTTGTCATGATGTACCTCAACACTTACGCAGTATCACATATATGGTTTAGTGAAACGCGTATCTATATGGCGTTGTATATGGGAGCAGGTATGGCAATGATCATGCTGGCCTTTATGCTTGGCATGTACAGTAACAAGAAGCTCAACATGGCTATTTTTCTATTGGCGACAATACTGTTTGCCATATGTCTTTATCTTGTTCGCTCTCAAAGCACAATTTCTGACACTGCCTACATGAAAGCGATGATTCCTCATCACTCCATTGCTATTCTTACTAGTGAGCATTCAACTTTGGAGGATGTACGCGTGCGTGAATTGGCAAATGGTATTATTAAAGCCCAACGAAAAGAAATAAAAGAAATGGAATGGCTGATTAAAGATATTTCTGAAAATGGAAAGGTCAGCTCACAAGCTCAGGCTGAGCAACGACCGCTCCCAAAGTTTGAAGGCACACTGAACAAAGGAGACTAAGATGACTAAGACAGCTACCCTGTACAGAATGGTCACTGACGAACATATCTGCCCCTATGGTTTAAGGTCGAAAGATTTGCTGGAGAGGCAAGGGTATGATGTAGAAGATCATAAGCTCACGTCAAGACAACAAGCTGATGACTTCAAAGCTAAGCATGATGTCAAAACTACGCCACAAACCTTTATTGAAGGAAAGCGTGTCGGAGGATACGATGACTTAAGAGAGTATTTTGGTAAAGATGAAGCAGGTCAAACTGGCACAACCTACACGCCCGTTGTAGCCATTTTCTCGATAGCTGCACTTCTTGCTGTCGCATCTCAACATTTTGCTTCCGGCTCATTTATCTCCATCAGAACACTGATGCTATTTATAGCTTTTTCAATGACGCTCTTAGCGGTGCAAAAACTGAAAGACCTATACAGTTTCACAAATTCGTTTATTACTTATGATTTACTAGCGATGAGATGGATAAGATATGGTTATATTTATCCCTTCATTGAAGCATATGCAGGTATTGGTATGGTTGCCCAACTACAGCCTCTCGCAGTGGCACCATTTTCATTGTTTATCGGCACAGTTGGAGCAATTTCAGTTTTCAAAGCCGTTTACATCGACAAACGCCAGTTAAAGTGTGCCTGTGTAGGCGGCGATAGCAGTGTGCCACTTGGATTTGTATCGCTATCTGAAAACTTATTTATGATCGCGGGAGCATTGATTATGCTGCTGATGTAAAGGTATAGCTCTATTCGGCGGCCCCTTAACTGTTAAGATTAGACCTAGGATGCCAGCCCACACCTTTCTAATTCATATGTAACATTTTTTCTGTCGTACTGGCATCAAGATAACCAGAACTGAGCAAACAATCTCAAAGGTTTTACAAAATAACACTAAAGTTTTTTCATTAAGTTTTATTGTTATGCTCCTGTGGTGGCTTTCGCCACCACTTTACTAGTCTTCAAGTTCCACCATATCTTTCGCTGCGATGTCACCAGATATTAGTTTTACCGTTGCGAAGTGATCATTTACAATTTTAGTAATTTGTACCGTTCCCACTTTTTCAATAGTGTACGGATCATCACCTTCACCCGGCGCAATTTCCTCATGGAATCTAATAACACTGTATTTTTGTCCAACCTCTGCACCATGTTTGGCACCAATACAAATCAGAGTTCGATCAGTAGACTGCTCAACCACTTGGCCCCTCATCATATTTTTGTGATAAAACGCAGTATTCGAACAGCCTGCTAAAAAGATACCGAATACAACAAGCAAAAGAATTTTCATATTGGATGTTTTCATCATTTTTTCCTCATCTAACTTATTAACTGAGCAAGCTCTTTGGAAGCTTACTTATTTTATCCGGCTTGCACCCGGAGGAACTTTGTGACAACTCCACGGTTTATGAGCAGCGTTGTCTTTAACATTCTGATCAACAAATTTGTAGTAACTTTCTTTAGTGTGCGTCCACCAATCATCATGAACATCGGCACCATGTTTGCGAATAACTTCCTCAATCCCATCAAGGTTTATATTTGCCGCATCATATGCTAGGTGTATTTCACCTTCTTTGATGTTGTAACTGACTTCATCTATACCAAAAAGCTGATCAATTTTTTTTACTAACTCGTCACAGTTTTCTTCTGTGACATTACTTAGTCTTAAATTTCGAACAACTAAATTCTGCTCTCTAACGCCAACTCTATGATCTAAATCGCTCATAATTTATCTCCTAATGTGAGTGCGAGTGTTGTTGTTTTTTGTCTTTCATTTCTGCCATTTTGTATTTCATTTGTGGCATCATGTTTTCCATCATTTCCAGATGATGTTCAGCCATCTTGATTTGCTTATGCATTGGCATTGCTTCCATGTTTTTGTGCATGGATTGCATCATCTTCATCATTGAGCGGTGATGTTCAGCCATCATCTGCTGTTGCTTTTCAGGATCTTTTTCAGCTTTAATGGCATGGACTTCCTTTTTCATTTCCATCATTTTTGAATGCATTTTTCCCATGTTCTCATGCGACATTGCCATGCCTTGATGCATATCCGATTTGTTCGCACCTTCATGTTTATTCTCATTTTTTTGAGCAAATAAGCTTGTGGCCGCCAATAGTGAGCTGACAAATAAAATTGATTTACCTAACATTTTCATGATTTTTACCTTCTATGTTCTTATTAAAATTTGGAATCCAACTTGGTGTCGATTCCATATAGCTATGGTACTCCGAACCAAACTCGGCAATAGCTTGTGTCTCTTCGCGTTTCGCTAGCTTGACGTAAACAACGACTAAGATTGGAAACATCGCAAGTGTTGGGATGGTCGGCCACTGCAATAAAAAGCCGAATATGATTAGAATGAAAGCTACGTACTGTGGGTGACGACACCTCGCGTACCATCCTGTAGTAGCCAATTGATGGTGTTTTTGCGCGTGATGCAATACGTTCCATGCTGAAGACAACATAAAGAAACCTGCCACAATAAACACCATACTCGCTATATGAAATGGGTCCCAATGGGCATCACCTTCCAAACCAAAGAAAGTATGTAATAAGTGCCCATTTTCATGCGCAAAGAAGTTAACTTCTGGGTAATTTTCAGTTAACCATCCAGACAAAAAATAGATAGTTAAAGGAAAGCCATACATTTCAGTAAATAGGGCGACAATAAAGGCGGAGAACGCTCCTAGGCTTCGCCAATCAGTTGATGTTTTTGGTTTTACAAAACTAAAGGCAAAAAAGATAAAAATTGCTGAATTCAGTATCACCATTGACCATAAGCCATAATCATATGTCTCATTCATCACTGTTCTCCTTCTTATGCAATTCCTTGCGTCCTTTTTCTAACCCTTGTATGTAGCCATCGCGATAGGCTTCATTTTTATCCGTGAGTTCTTGAAAGCTCTCTTCCTTTTTGTCATCAGGCGCATGTGAATGATCGTGACCATGTTTGCCGTGACTGCCATGCATAAATACATGCATCAAAGGACATAACAGCAAAATTAAATAGGGAAGAAATTGCAGAACATGTTGTCCATGTTCAAAGATTAAAAAATAGGTGGCTGCGGCAATAAGCACCAATGCAGCCCAACCTGTGGGTGTAAACCAAAATTTAGGGTGCTCATTTTTCATGTTGGCCTCCTAAACGACTTTTAAGACACCGCGATACATTTGCATCTGACAATGAAACTCATGCTCTCCCGGTGATAAGTTCAATAAGGTAATTTGAGTAATTTCATTTAATTTAAGCTGCTCACTTATCTCCAATGATGGAATAAGCATTGTTTCAGCGCAGGGTGATTGATCTTTGCGCATAAACTTCAGAGTGACAGGCTGGCTAGCAGACACCTGAATTGAGGATGGTGAATACACGCCATCCCTCACTTCAATGAGTACTTCACTATCTTGAACAATTGTTTTATTGGGTTTGTATAGCCAAAACCACCAAACAATCATTGCAATTAACACTAAGCCTAATAAGTTAATTATCATCATTGTGATTCTCCAAATGCTTACTTTCTATGAGTTTTGGGCTTTAAAAAAGCGAAGTCGATTTGCATTTGACACTACGGTCAATGACGAAAACGCCATTGCAGCACCAGCAATTACAGGGCTAAGCAGAATGCCAAAGAAGGGGTATAGAACCCCCGCAGCAAAAGGAATCCCGGCTACGTTATAGACAAACGCGCCAAACAAGTTTTGTTTGATATTTCGTAAAGTCGCTTTGCTTACCGCGATGGCATCAGCAAGGCCATGAAGTGAACCACGCATCAGGGTAATATCTGCGCTTTCAATCGCAACGTCTGTACCTGTGCCTATAGCAAAACCAACATCGGCTAACGCTAGCGCAGGAGCATCGTTGATGCCATCTCCTGTCATACCAACAATTTCGCCGCCTTCTTGTAGCTCTTTCACCTTGTTGGCTTTATCTTCTGGCAGCACTTCAGCAAGAAACTCACTAATACCCACTTTTTTAGCTACGGCGGCAGCGGTTTCCTTGTTATCACCCGTTAACATGATGACGCGTATACCATTAGCCTGAAGCCGTTTGATAGCAGAGATTGAGTCTGACTTGATAGGATCTGCAACAGCAATGATTGCTGCAAGTTCACCATCTACAGCAAAGTACATAGGTGTTTTGGCTTCTTTGGCTAAAGACTGTGCTTGTTCAACAAAGCCTGTGAGGTCTATGCCTTTTAACTTCATTAGTTTATCGTTTCCGAAAAGCAGGGCTTTGTTGTTGCAGCTTGCTTCTACACCAAAACCCGTAATGGCGTTAAAGGCTTCAATTTTTAGTAACTCAATATCCTGATCTAACGCACTTTCAACAATCGCTTGCGCTAAAGGATGCTCTGAGCCGCTTTCTAAACTTGCTGCAAGCTGTAGTACGTCTTTTTCGTCAGTAGCTTTTGCTAAAATAATATCGGTTACCTTAGGTGCCCCTTCAGTAATAGTGCCCGTTTTATCTAAAATCATGGCAGTGATTTTAGAGGCGGTTTGCAGTGCCTCACCGTTGCGAATAAGCACTCCGGCTTCTGCTGCTTTTCCTACTCCGACCATAACAGACATAGGCGTTGCCAAACCTAAAGCACACGGGCAGGCAATAATAAGCACAGTAGTTGCTGAAACGATGGCAAAAGCAATGGCTGGCTCAGGTCCAAAGTTAAGCCATGCTAGCGCACTTAACACAGAGGTGATCATCACGACAGGTACGAAAAAAGCTGAAATAACATCGGCCAAACGGCCAATCGGCGGTTTTGAATTTTGTGCTCGTTTCACCATATTGATGATCTGTGCAAGCGCCGTGTCTTTACCAACGCGTGTGGCTCTAAATAAAATCATGCCTGATTTGTTCAAAGTACCTGCGACAACCTCATCTTCTTCAGCTTTTTCAGCAGGCATGGGTTCGCCTGTCAGCATGGACTCATCAATAGAGGTGTGTCCTTCCAATACCACGCCATCGACGGGAATTTTTTCACCCGGTTTTACCTTCACAATATCGTTAAATAAAACCTGCTCAATACCTATCTGAACTTCTTTGTTGTCACGAACCACGGTTGCTGTTTTGGCTTGCAAGCCGATAAGACGTTTAATGGCCTCAGAGGTTTTACCTCTGGCTTTGATTTCTAATGCTAAACCTAAATCAATTAAGCCAATGATCATGGCGGTAGCTTCAAAATAAACATGCCGTGCCATCAATGGAACAGCGTCAGGTGCAAACACGACAACCATCGAATACAACCAAGCCGTGCCTGTTCCTAAAGCAATTAGGGTGTCCATATTGGCTGAATGATTTTTGAAGCTCTTCCATGCTCCTACATAGAAATGCTTGCCTGAAAAATACATAACACCAAAAGTTAAAATGCCTACAACCAACCAAGAAATTCGTTCAAGGTTTGTTTCAACCGTCATTTCTCCAACTACAATGCTGTAGATCATCAAAGGAACGCCGAGTGAAAGGGCAATAAACGTATCGCGCATTAGCTTTTTGTAATATGCCCAATCAGCCGCCTCTTTCTCATCAAGCGCATCTGTTGCTGAGCTATCATCAATTGGCTTCGCGTTATACCCCACAGACTCAACAGCTTTGACCAATTCTTCTGTCTTAGCTGTCCCAGAAACTGTTACAGTCCTATCAGCAAAATTCATTTCCGCACTGACGACTCCAAGAGTTGCATTTAATGCCCCTTCAATTTTGCCTACACAGCTAGCACACCCAGCGCCTTCAATGATAAGCTGTTGGTTATGTGATACTTTCTCCAACGTATTCTCCTTACTTTTACACGAAGAGGATTGAGCTTTTGCCTGACAGCAACAGCCTGATTCAGTTTTTATATTTGTGTTAGTAGCCACCCTTTTTCCTCCTATGTTTTTTTAATTTGCTCAAAGTTTTCGATGAGATGACAAACCATGTTTGCAGTCGGTGCTTTGTCTTCCATTTCTTCCCATCGAGAAAGCGCAGAAGACATTTTTCCTCGAAGTGCCAACATTGCTTGAAACTGTTTTTCTGTTTCTTCGAGCCGCTCTTTGATCAGGCTTCTGACTAATGGGCACGCACTTTTACCATCTTCAGATTCATTAATAATTTCCTTGATATCTACAACGGAAAAACCAAGGTTTCTGGCACTTAAAATGAATTTAAGTCTCGATACTTCTTTATTCGAGTATGACTTGTAGCCGTTCACTGACTTGGCAGGTTTTAACAGTCCCAATCGCGAGTAATAGCGCACCGTATCAGCAGTCGTTCCAAGGCTTTTTGCCAGCTCTGCAACTTTCATGTTCACTCCTTAGTTCTTCACCTAAGTTTGTAATCTCACCTACAGCTTAGACCTGTGTCTAAGACACAGGTCAAGTGATTATTCGTGATTAATAATGCAAAAGCTAAAAACTAATTTTTTGGTAAAAAGAGGAATCTCGGCCAAAATCGACAGTATTAATTACTGTAAATGGCAATAACTTGAGCATTTTCATAGTGCCTTCAAAATATCGTACTAATCGTTCAAAACAATTGATTATTTAAATCAATGAATAAGTCATTCTATTTTTGATGGGACTGGCGAAAAAAAGACGCACTGATCCTGTGATTAGCCAATAATTGGTGGACGATAAAGTAAGAGATGGATACCAGATTTTGGTAGGGGTGTACGCTGTAGAATTAGCTCAGAATGAATATTGCAAATACCTTCGTCTTGCGCTTCCACAAGATAGGCATTTAAATGAAAGCTTGTACAAAAACCGCCTTCACAACAAACACAATCACCAGCTTTACATTTTTCACAGTCTTCATCACCATGACGGTTTTTAGAATCTTGCGAATTTTCAGTGTGATAGTGACTATTGTCAATCATTGATTGATGATGCATATTTTTGCTTGGTTGTATAATATGCGTGTCGGATGAGCCATTATGATGCTCTTCACAATTCATTGGTTTAGCAATCGCAAAGCCATGCTGCGTAAGCAACACAGTTATTATTACTATTTTAAACCACCTGAAAAGTCCAAACATTATCATTCCTTCTTTAGCACCTACAATATTAGCCACTTTATAAAAATAATTTTATGATCTTGATCAACCTTTGAACTAAAACCTACGTTCTAACCTAGCCCTTAAAGTCTGCTTCAAAACATTTTATACACACTTTTAATATACGAATTACTCTAGTACTGCTGAGTTTACTAGCACCATAGAACTTTTAAAAACAACAGCAAAGCCACCATTCATAGCCACACTAATCAGCGCTTGGTCTTCAAAAATTATGCTGCCTAGCTTGTAGTCATGTTTGAAATCGGCCACCTCTAATTGGCTGACAATAAAAAGCTCTTCATAAATTGTTATTAAGATGCCAAAATGCCCATATTGACGTATTGCTTGCCTAAATTGTTGAGTATCATTGAGCCACGACATGATTCTCCTTTCTATACTAGGTTGCTTCCAATAAGTAGCTAATCGTTTTTGTTGTGGCGTAGCACTCTCATAGATAGTTTCGAGATCATTTAACAAGGTTTGCAGTAAAGATTCCGCAAGTAAGCTTGACTTCACCATTAAGGAGGAAATGGATTCATTTTGTCCTACTTCAAATTGTTCTTGGAGTAAGATATCTCCGCCATCAAGCATATATGTGATTTTGTGTATGCTTACACCTGCAAATTCTGGTAGATCCACAATGTAAGTTAATGGCGTAGGGCCTCTACCTTTAGGTAAAAGTGAGGGATGAATATTAAAGGCATATTTTATATCTGTTATGGGCAGTCTATATCCATAGTCAGCAACGACAAAAAGAGTTACTCCAGATTTTATATATTCATCAAGTTCTTCTTTAGTCGGTCTTAAAGAATGTGTCATTATCTTATGTATGCCACAAATTCGTTTAACGATACTTGCGTTTTCCTCTACATCATTAATATAAACAGCTTCAACACTAAAGCCTTGGTTAACCATAAATGTTAAACAGTTTGAAAAGAGATTATTTCCGAAATAGAGGACTTTCATATTCAATTGATCCATTCGATAGCGCTAAAGCCAGCAAAAAGCAAAGGTTGGTGAAGTAAATAAATCAGTAAAGAGTGTTGACTAAGCAATGTCAAATAAGGGTTTATCGCATGTTGATTGGCGGGAGCCAGACGAAAGATTCGGAAATTTGCAGCCCAGATACCGAGCAAGGGCAAAGCCAACCAAGGAAAAAGAGTAACCAAGTCACTAGGATGTTTTGAAATATATTGTTCAATATAGCTAAAAGGCCAATTCCACGGTATTTCTATCGCTATGTATGCGCTAAAAATAAATAAAGATAGCAGCAAAGCAAGTTTAGGTTTCCCCACCAACCAAACTAATAGAAGTGTTGCAACTGCTATGAAGTGTAAAATACCAAAGTAAATCCAATGTTCTGGCAAGGTAAATAGTGAGGATAAAGTCACTAGTAACGCAGCACTAGATATCTTAACCGTTCGCCAAGCTAATTTCTTCGCTGATATACCACCTTGATAGGAATAAACCAGACTGGCACCAACAGAAAACAAGAACAAACTTACAATTATTGCTCTTAGCTCTTTCCAGAAAAAGCCGTTAGGTATGTCTGTTCTAATATAACCAAAATAGTTTAAATCCCAGACAAAATGAAAAGCTACCATCAATATAATTGCGGTAGCTCTCATTAAATCAATGTAGTTATTTCTTCGTATTAAAACCAAAATCTTAAACCGGCAACAAACTCAGTATCGTTGCTGCTCTGCTCGTTTAGCTTGGCGTAATCTGCTGTGCTACCAAATTTATTAGTCCACTCTACACCTACATAAGGTGCAAATTGGCGAGTAAATTCATAACGAACCCTAACGCCAATAGCAGTACTAGATAGCCCACTGCCTAGCTCATTTTGTTCATCGTCTTTACCATAAAATGTTATTTCAGCACGAGGCTGTATAATGAGCCTTTGTGTTAAAAGCAGCTCATATTCAGCTTCTGCTGTAAATGCTGTATTGCCGCTCTCACCTACATACGCTGTCATATCAAGCTCAAACCAATAAGGTGCTAAGCCTTGAATACCAAACGCTAACCATTGACGGTTTTTGCCTTCTTTATAATAATCGTAGCGAATACCGACTTGCGTATCCCAATAAGCCGAAATTGCATGACCCCATAAAATATCAGTTTGATTTTCTTCAAGCTTGCCATAACTAACATCGCCCTCGGTTTTTATCACTAATCGATTAAAGGTGGTGCCGTACCAAGCTTGTAAATCGAAAACAGCAGCATCGGCTTGTTCGTTATACTCAAGGCGATCACCTAAAATAGCGTAAAACTTATACTCATCTGCAAGGGTTAAGCGCTCGCCATCTGCTAAAGCATATGGCCCTTGCGTTAAGGTTGTGCCATTAGCATAAGCGTGTGGATCGCGAGCATTTTTAGGGGCATCGCCGCCTTGCGGCTGCATTTTATCGCCCGCCATATCGCCAGACATGTCGCCCATTTCAGTTTGAGCAAACACATTCAGGCTCAATAACGGTGCGCTAATTAATAGTGCACTAGTAAGTACTGTTGATAAGGTTAAATTTCTCATGATACAACCACCTCTCTAAACATACCTGCATCCATATGAAACAGTAAATGACAATGCCAAGCCCAACGACCAACATCATGTGGCGTAGTTAAAAAGCTAATTCTTTGGGCGGGCTGTACCATTATGGTATGGCGGCGAACTAACACATCGCCTTGATCGTTCTCCAAGTCGCTCCACATACCATGTAAATGCATAGGGTGTGTCATCATGGTATCGTTTTGTAAAATAACTCGTACCCGCTGATTATGCTTCATATGCACAGGGGTACTTTTACCAAACTCTAAGCCATCAAAAGACCAGCTGTAGCGTTCCATGTTGCCGGTTAAATGCAGCTCAATTTCGGCTTCGGGTGCTTGGTGGTCAACTATGCCATCAAGAGAGCGTAAATCTGCAAGTGTTAAAACTCGACGGCCGTTATTGCGCAGCCCAACACCAGGATCGTCTAAGTTTGTGCGTGGCGTATCAACGCGCATATCAATTGAGGCGCCATATTCTGTTTTAGCGTGGCGAACTTTCTGACTTGGAACAGCCAGTGGGTTTTTACCCATATTATGCTTACTATGGTCCATTGCCATTGCACCGTGGTCCATTGTGCTATGATCCATTGCCCCCTGATCCATACTGGTTTTGTCCATGCTAGCGTGGCCCATAGCGCTGTGATCCATTCCAGGCATAGCAGAGTGATCCATATTGCCCATCATATCCCGCATTGCTAACCACTCAACTGGGTCAAGTGCAGGCACTGGCGCATCAATATTAGCAGCGACAGACAAAGTCCCTTTGGCATAACCTGAGCGGTCCATGCTTTGTGCAAAAATTGTGTATGCGTCATTTTTAGGCTCAACAACCACATCGTAGGTTTCACCTGGACCAAAGCGAAACTCATCTACGGTAACGGGTTCAACATTTTGTCCATCTGCTTGTACCACAGTTAATTTTAACTCTGGGATACGTACATCAAAAAAGGTGTTACTTGAGCCATTAATAAATCTTAAACGTACTTTTTCGCCCGCTTTAAACAGCCCACGCCAATTAGCCATTGGCGCAGTACCATTCATTAAATAGGTCATTGCCGAAGCCGATAAATCAGCTAAATCGGTTGGACTCATTCGCATCTGGTTCCACATTTCACGTCGTTGAAGTGCATTAGCAACGCCGCTTGTTGCTATGTCATCAAAAAACTCAGGTACAGTGGGCTGATTAAAGTTAAACACATCCCCCTGAATTTTTAATTTACGGAATAACTCCATAGGATCATCATCAGTCCAATCAGACAATAGGATGACATGCTCATTGTCAGCACTAATAATATCCTTTTCTCTTGGCTCAATAATTAACGCCCCATACATACCGGTCATTTCTTGAAAGCCACTGTGTGAGTGATACCAATAAGTACCGCTTTGTTGTAACTTAAATTTATAAACAAACGTTTCGCCAGGCATAATGCCTTTAAAGCTAATGCCCGGTACACCATCCATTTGATACGGAAGAATGATCCCATGCCAATGAATTGAACTCGGCACTGATAATTTATTAGTTACCCTGATAGTAACGTCATCACCTTCTCTGAGGCGCAAGGTAGGAGCTGGTATTGAGCCATTGATTGTTGTAGCCATTCTTACAACACCTGTGAAGTTTACGGGTGACTCATCTATCACTAAATCTATTACTTCTCCACTTAGTTCGGGCGCAGTACCTGTTGAAGTTCCAGCAATCAAAGATGAAGCTGCATGAAGAACACTTGGAAAAGCAGCTAATACACCGCCAGCAATTACACCTTGTACAAAGCGTCTACGTGGCGTAGAAACTTGATGTAATGGATTTTTAATTCTCATTTTGTACTCCGTTATTTAACCAATAAATTAATGTGACCAATGAATGTGCTTAATCTTCCATTCACCATTTTGTTTTTCCAGCACCATCGTTTCCATGCCTTGATAATCGCGTTCAACACCTTTATGAGTACCTGTAGTTTGACTACGCGACGCAGAGATAGCGGTATTTCCAAGTATCGTCACTTGATGTTCAAGTGTGTAGCTCTTCATCGCTGCTAAATACTTCATATCCGACAACATATGATGATGAGCATATTCATCAGCGCTCCTTTCAACGCGGCCTCCCTCGAAAATGGTGACATCATCCGCTAACTGCGCTCTAGCCTGTTTTTGATTGCCAGTTTCAAGTGCTTGATGAAATGCCAAAACAACTTTTGCGGCAGGGGTATCTATACCTTTAAACAAACCTTTGTCTTTGTTCTTATCACCATGAGCGTTTGCTGCGAAACTAAACGTCATTAATAAAACGAGTAATATATTTATTGTTTTCATTTTCATTCTCTCTTTTAGGTTTTAATTTGCAGGGCCAACAACACTAGTAAGCCCAGCCGTTACAGATAAAATGGCAAAAGCTACTAGCATTTCTATCGAGATAGATTTAGATAAAGCCTCTCTGCCTTGACTATTTTTAAGTTGTGGAACGAGTATTAGTTTATGTTTAGCAGCAAGTGCCAAAATAGACACTACAAGGGCCAATTTAAACAACAGTGTTTGTCCGTAACTTGAGCTTATTAGTGCATCAAGACTTCCGACCAATTGAATCACGAGCCAGAGGCCTGCTACCAACAATAGGCTCACTGTAAAACTTGCTTGTTTGCCAAAGCTTTCCATCAGCAAATGAAGTTCTGCATAACTTAGCTGATGGCAAGCCTGTTTTAGTGGCAATAACGCCCCAAACCACCATGCCATAACGAGCACATGCAAAATAAGCAAGCCTTTTTCAATTGTGCCTAACTCAGAAATATGACCCAGTAACGTGAATGAGTATGCAAGGATTAATAAACTCAACATTAAAGCGCTTTGTTTTAAGTACGAGTTCACAGCGAGTTTGAACCTTAAAGCTAAAGCGATTATTGCGGTAACTAGCCCAAGCGCTCGAAGCAAAGCTCCAGTGCCGACAGAGGAGTCCCACATAATAGCCAACATATCAGCGTCTATCGCCCCCTGAATTCCCTCTTCTGCCATTGCACCAGTACTGGCAAAGAACCAAGTAATATTAGCGATCAAAGCCATAACTATATAAGTTCTTGTCCACGTTAAATTCGCTATTACAGT
>NZ_BADX01000050.1:0-8094 GCF_000241365.1 Pseudoalteromonas sp. BSi20480
ACTTTAACTACAAAAAAGGAACGGTTTAACGCACAAAAATCAAACGTTACACATATTGAAAGTTGTAAAGCTAATAGAAGGATTTCAATATTGAATTTGTGAAGGTTTTTTTGACACTCAAAAACTATAAGCTGCGTTCTAAACTGATAGACGAAATAAAGTCTCATTAATGGCTTCGGCTCAATCAAAATTAAACCAGGCTTTCTTTAGTTAATTATTTTCATGATGCTTAAACAGAGTCTTTGTCTAAGTTCACTTTATATTACTTATTTGCTCACTATCCAAACTCAAGATTTTGGCGACTACCCATATAATCCAGTTTGAAGCTGAGTTTTGTAAATATTAATACTTCTAAAACTTGCAAGTTAATCTAGGAAGGTAATAAAAATATTAGAACTTTATAGGAGGCACAAAATTAATAATACATAGAATTCTGTTTAGCATATTTAATTGGAATTAGGTTTCTAGAAAAATTAAACCATATTATGGTCTTTTGGAGTTTAGATATAATAAATGAGCGCTATTAATGATTGGAGCTATTATGGTTTATAGGTATATGAGGAACTTTCTGAGTATGTGAGAAGTTTTAAGGAATAATGGTGAAACAGAGACCTGCTTCACCAAGATGAACATGAGTTCACATAATTAAAATTATGCTGCTTCAACGTTCTCAGCTTCAGGGCCTTTTTGACCTTGTTTGATGCTGAATGTCACTGCTTGACCTTCGCTAAGAGTGCGAAAACCAGAACCAGAGATTGCGCTGAAGTGTACAAACACGTCAGGACCGTTTTCTTGTTCAATGAAACCAAAGCCTTTAGCTTCGTTGAAAAACTTTACTTTACCAGAAACCGACATACTAAATTTTCCTGTAAGTCAATAATTAAAAATTCTGCCACGTTATTGTGGCAATAGCCTCCTTGAGTCAATGCTCATAAAATAGAGGTATAGTACAGGAACAAGTAATAACCTAACTGGTAACCTTAAACGCAGCACAATATCCGTAAATTCAATTCATAAAAACTCAAAGCAAAGTAAGATTAACACATTCTATTTTTTTTCGCTCTATTAATTGAAAATAATTTCTAAAAAAACTTACTCTGTGATTAAAAACAGATAAGACATTGATTAAAATAAATAAAAATAAAATATTATTGTAATATTTATTATGAAATCCTAATAAAAATACAACGATTGTTAACCCTTCACAGGCTAATCTCTGTTCATACTAAAACAAACAAGAAATAATGATTAAGTAACAAGCCAATTTATTCCTTTTCATACAAGCCTTGAGCCTAAATATTTACATACAAAAAAACCGCTTAAGTAAGCGGCTTTGATTTCAAATACTTAATTTTACTTTAAAACAGCCCAATCAATTACAGATTCAGCTTTTATCGGTACGACTTCAGAATCGCCAAGCGTATAACTTGCAGGCACAGTCCAAGGAGTCTTTTGCAGTGTAATTGTATCGCTATTACGCGCTAAACCATAAAAGTCTGGCCCAAAGTGGCTTGCAAAGCCCTCTAGCTTATCTAATGCACCAGCTTCTTCAAATGCTTCTGCGTAAAGCTCAATAGCAGCATGAGCCGTGTAAGCCCCTGCACAACCGCACGCAGCTTCCTTTTTATCTTTATAATGAGGCGCTGAGTCAGTACCTAAAAAGAACTTTTTACTGCCACTCGTAGCTGCAGCCATTAGTGCTTGCTGGTGAATATTACGTTTAAGTATAGGCAGACAGTAATAATGGGGGCGAATCCCGCCTGCTAACATGTGGTTTCGATTATACAGTAAATGGTGGGCAGTAATCGTTGCCGCAACATTACTTGGCGCATTATTGACAAAATCAACCGCATCTTTTGTCGTTATATGCTCAAGTACTATTTTAAGCTCTGGAAAGTCGTTAACTACATCACCTAGAATCGTATCTAAAAATACTTTTTCTCTGTCAAAAATATCAATTGAAGAATCAGTCACTTCACCATGTACAAGCAAAAGCATACCAACATCTTGCATAGCGCTAAGCACTGAATATATATTTTTGACGGACGTTACACCAGAATCAGAGTTGGTTGTCGCGCCGGCAGGATATAGTTTAGCAGCAAATACTTTGCCTGATGCCTTAGCCTTAATTATTTCTTCAGGTGTTGTCTTATCAGTAAGGTATAGCACCATCAAGGGCTCAAAGTTACCTTGTGGCTTAGCAGCCATTATACGCTCTCTGTAAGCTAAAGCGGTATCAGTGCAGGTCGCTGGAGGAACCAAATTTGGCATTATAATAGCACGCCCCATATAGCGGCTAATATCGCGCACAGTGTCTTTAAGCTGATCACCATCGCGTAAATGCACATGCCAATCGTCAGGTCGGGTAATTGTTAACGTTTTTACAGAGTTTGTATTATTACTGGTCATCACTTCATTCCACAGCTGAATTTATGTGATCATAGGCATATGATGTTTTTCGAGTAAAGATTTTATTAAAATAATCGGTTACTAATTTGCCCTATTTTATTTACAGCTTTGTTAAAACGTTTATCGTTTTATTTTGTAGAACAGTTGATATTAGGTTAACTTAATGTGGTGTTTATAAAAAAAGAATAATAAATTTTGCCTATGTCGAACAGTATCGATACCTCTAAAGCGCTTGAAGTAAAAACAGATCAGCTAAGTATCATAAATCAGTTTTCATCAAGCCTATTACAACTAGACACCTTAGATGAGCTATTTGAATATGTAACAACTCAAGTTGTAAATCGTCTTGGATTTGTTGACTGTGTTATTTATCTTGCTGATGAATCAGCCTCTAAACTCAATCTTGTTGCTTCTATGGGAATCGATCGCCAAAGATATGAATATAAAGCCCAACGAAAAGTAATTGATTTTAATGAAGGTATATCAGGTTTTGTTGCAACAACAAAAAAGGCAATAATTTTAGGCGATGTCACAAAAGATAGCCGCTATATTGCAGACGAACGCCCTGCTCAATCAGAGCTTTGCGTGCCTCTTGTATACAAAGACCGTATTCTAGGTGTTATTGATTGTGAACACCCCGCCATGAATTACTTTACTAATGCACACCTTGAAATATTAACAACAGTGGCACACCTTTTAAGCGCTAAAATAAACCAAGTTAACATGGTAAATAGCCTGCAATCGACTGTTGAGCAGTTAAATGACGCGCAAAAGCTTGAAAATAGTCTTCTTCAAATAGCCAACTTAACCTATAAAGCCAGTGACTTAGATACATTTTTCGAATCTTTACACACTATTATTAATAGCTTATTAAGGGCTGATAACTTCTTTATTGGCCTTTACGATAAACAAATCGACATTCTAGATATCGTTTACATTGTTGAAGCTGGAATTCAAACAAACACACATCAAAAAATCTCTAAAGAACAACTTAAAGACACCGCGTCTTACTTTTTATTGCAAACTGACCAAGCGATGTTATTAACAAAACAAGACTACATTGATCATATAGAGCAAGGTCATTTTAAATTAATTGGTCGTCAAGCCGAATCTTGGCTAGGTGTACCATTTAAAGCCAATGAACGTATGAGTGGTGTCATTGTTGTGCAAAGTTATCATGAGGCACATCATTATAATGAGCACGATAGTGCTTTGCTTACCTATGTAAGCAGGCAAATAAGTATGGCAATAGATAGGCAGTTAGCTAGGCAGGAGCTTGAACACAAAGCTTTACATGATGGATTAACTGGGCTTGCTAATCGTTCATTACTTATTGAACGAATAAAGCATGCAATTTTACGCTTAACGCGTGTAAAAAAAGGCACTGTTCATGCCCTACTTTATTTAGATTTTGACCGCTTTAAAAGTATCAATGATGCGCTCGGCCACGAAGTTGGCGATCACTTTTTAATTAAGATTTGTGAGTTGATCAAAGGTACAGTTCGTAACACTGACACTTTTTCACGCTTGGGTGGCGACGAGTTTGCTATTTTAATGGAAAACATTACTCATCGTAATCAAGTTAAAGAGGCACTAGGGCGTATAAAAGAAGCACTTTCTAAACCAATAAATGTTGATGGCCATTTATTGCAAGCCTCTACCAGCATAGGTATTGCTTATACTGATAATGTTGACGATAAAGCATACCTGTTACTGCAACAAGCAGACGCCGCTATGTACGAGGCTAAATCAACAGGCCGCGGACAAGTTAAGTTTTTTAACAACACAATGAGAAAAAAGCTTAAAACACACGCCGACATAGAAAACGACCTACAGCACGGTATTGAACACAACGAATTTGAACTCTACTTTCAGCCAATTTTTACTATTTTAGATAACCACGTTATTGGCTTTGAAGCACTTGTGCGTTGGCACCACCCTAAAAAAGGGTTTGTTTCACCTAATGACTTTATTCCTATTGCTGAAAAAACAGGCCAAATAATCAACCTGGATTTACATCTACTCGACTTAGCTGCACAGCATATTTCAAAGTGGCACCAACAAGGTCATCGTTTCTTAAAAGTGACAGTAAATGTATCATCGCGCCATTTTGCAAGCCTAGATTTTGTAGCTCAGGTCCACGCTATCTATAACAAATACCAATTGCCTTTAGGTTCTTTGTGCTTAGAAATAACCGAATCTGGATTAATAGAAAACTTAGAGCTCGCCACACAAATTATCGAAGGGCTCTCACCTCTAAAAGTAAAACTATGTCTTGATGATTTTGGAACAGGTTACTCTGCACTAGGCTACTTACACCAGCTGCCCATTCATATTCTGAAGATCGATAAAAGCTTCATCGATCATGTACAAGATTCAACAAATCCCTTGGTTGAGGCTATTTTGTCACTTGCTAAGTCGTTAAAACTTGAAGTTGTTGCTGAAGGAATTGAAACCACCGGACAGCTAGAGACTTTGCAAACTACGCATTGTGAATACGGACAAGGTTATTTAATGTCAAAACCAGTTCCAGCAAAAGAAGCTATATTACTAATTAATCAACCACTTTAGCCCCACATCTGTAAAGTTAAGGCTTGGGGCACTTAGAGCGCGGCGCGAGGTATATAACCCAGTGGGATAAATAAATACCCAGCAACAAAGAGCAAATAGCCCCATAAATAACCCAAAGGGCAGCATACGTTTGGGTTTGTTCTTCGTTATTGGTTATTTATTAGGAATGACCACAATACATAAATTATGTTTGCCTGAATAAAAAACTGACAGCTGTAAAGTCAATCACCAAAGATCAACCTTCATATACTCCAAAGTATTTTTATTTTCTACAAAGGTCACTACTTTTCTATCTATTAGCGTTAGTTAACTAAGCAAGGTAAAAATTTTTTATACCAGCCCCTTTACCTTTAAACATGAAGTAAATTAATACAAGTAGTAAAAAATCGGCTTTAATCTAGTTACTTACGCTAAACTATAAAAACATTAATCAGTAAAACTATATTTATTAGCTTAATTTAGACGTCTAGACGTTGAAACGTTTTTTATATAAGCGTAGTATTGAAAAATAATGAGCACTACTCAAATTTTCCATGAGAATTATTAAAGATGATTGGTATAAAACACTTAAAAACTATTGCAACCCTTAAAGAAACCGGTTCATTAGTGAATACTGCCCGCGAATTATTCTTAACTCAGTCGGCTTTATCACATCAAATTAAAGACTTGGAAAACAAGTTAGACTGCCAGCTGTTTGAACGCAAAACGCAGCCTGTGCGTTTTACCCCGCAAGGCATGTTATTGCTTGAGTTAGCCCACGAAATACTGCCGAAAATTGAAGCAACTAAATGTCGTTTAAAAGAGAGCCTTAATCAGCCAATTTCAAAATTACGCTTAAGTGTTGAATGCCATGCTTGTTTTCACTGGCTACTTCCAACAATTAAAGATTTTAATAACTTTTGGCCAGATATAAAAATTGATTATGAACGTGGTTTTAGTTATGACGCAATTCCAGACTTACTTAACGATGAATTAGACCTAGTACTCACATCAGACATTCGTGAACCCGATAAGCTAGAGTATGCCCATTTATTCGACTTTAAGTTAAAATTAATTGTTGCACCTGATCACGATCTTGCTAAAAAAGCATACGTTACAGCGTTGGACTTAAAGAATGAAACCATTATTTCTTATCCTATTCCGCGCGAACGCCAAGATATATTTAAACATTTCATTCAAAATGCACGTTTTGACGGAACGTTAAAAAACGTAGATCAAGGACTACTAATTTTTCAGCTAGTCAGTGCTGGAATGGGTGTAGCTGCATTACCTGATTGGTTGGTTACACCATACGAAAGCCAAGGACTCATCAAATCGATTCCACTGGGTGCGCTAGGTTTAACTCGACCAATGTACTTAGCGATGAAAAAAGATATGAAAGATAATCCTGTATATCGCCACTTTTTAAATACGTGTAAGTTAAATAACGGTCGATAAACTACTCATTAATGAGTAACATAACTTAAATTATAGCTTTTATGTTGCTCATTATGTTCGCTTTGAAAAAGTTACTTGGCGGCTTGCTTATGCCGCTCCCTTTAATTGGTCTTTTTACACTTATAGCTTTGTTTTTGGCATTCAAGGGTCGCAAATTTTCTTTAGTAATTGCATTTTTTGGACTTTCAACATTGTTGGCAATCAGTACACCATTTGTTGCTAACCAAATTTTAAAAAACAACGAGCCAACAAGCCTTTCTTTTCACCCTTCAAAACACCCAGAATTAGACAAAATAGTTGTGCTTGGGTGCGATATAAATCCTAACTCTGTCTTAAGTGCTAATAACCAATTAGGTAATTGCGCGCTAACCCGACTAGTTGAAGGAGTCAAACTCGCTAAGTACTACCCAAAATCACAGCTTATTGTTTCTGGCGGCGGTTATGAGAATATTACTAACAGCAGCTTGATGTATCAAACTGCCATTGAGTTAGGCATTAATAAAAATAGGCTTTTGCAAAACCCAAAGGCAATGGATACAGCGCAAGAAGCTGCGCTACTAGCGCCTAAGCTAGTTGATTTTAAGGTAGCGTTAGTAACTTCGGTATTGCATATGCCAAGAGCCCAGGACTTGTTTTCGGCCCAAGGTGTAACAAGCATTCCTGCAGCAACTGACTTTCACAATTTTGCAGCGCTTCCTTTTCATAAACAGCTCGTTCCAAATGCGCAAGCACTACTAGCCGTAACGCAATACAGCCATGAAGTTATAGGAACAACGTGGATAAAAGTCCGTCGATGGCTAGACCCTGAGGCACTTTAAACAACTTGCAAAAAGCCACCTGCTAACTCGTAAATTTGATTTGTTTACAATGAATGTTTGTCGAGCAAGAAAATAAAGTATCAATACTTTAAGATATGTGGGTAAAGCTCTTCACTAGATTTTTTGTTAAACAATAACGTCACTTTACTGTCGTTGTTTTGTAGGTGGGTGTTTTGTCCAAAGCCGATAGAGTATAACTAAAAATATCCCTAACAATAATATACTCAGTGCGGTTAAGCTCTCTACACCTATAGACTCAAATGTAGCTCCAAAAGTATAGCCTCCGCCAACTAAAATAATGACCCATAAAGCAGCTGAACAGGCATTTAATGTGCTAAATAGGGGCCAAGATATATCGGTTAGCCCTACAGGGAGCGCTCCAATTGTGCGCATACCTTTGGGGTATCGATATAAAAAAATGTAAGCCATGCCGTAACGGTTAGCAAGCGCACTCGCTGTTTGAAATAGTTGACCAATTTTATTAGGTTTTTCAAGCCATGAAGTGCCATAAGCTCTTGCAAGAGCAAACCGTATCTCATCGCCAATATACCCTCCCATAAAAGTAGCTAAAATAACTAATTTAATATCAAGCGCGCCGATTTGAGCAGCATAACCTGCAAATAAAGGTAACAAGCCGCTTTTCAATGCACAATAGCCAAATAGCAATAGGTAAACAAATAAGCCGTACTGCTCAAGTAGAGCTAAAACACCTTCCATTGCGGTCCTTATAAGGTCATTTTTAATAAAACTAGAAATACATAACGAATTAAGTAAATTAAAAGATCTTTATGAGAGACCAAACCACTTAGCTTACTTTTACAACCGGTTTATTTTATTCGCTTTCATTTAAGCAGTGTAT
>NZ_BADX01000049.1:0-7531 GCF_000241365.1 Pseudoalteromonas sp. BSi20480
TTATTTATTTAGTCCTGAATTCTAAAAAGTAAAATTCATTTCTAAGTCTTTGAGTAAATATTTAATTTCTGCATGATGCTTTTTTTTACTTAACAAGAAATAGCGTGAAAACTGCATTTCACTCATTGGTTCTATTTCTTCATTTGAAAGCAACGTTGCAAGTTCTGGAGTTGTATTGCTATGACCAATCACTGCAACTACGCCATCCAAAGACACTATCTGGTTTTTTAAATCTGCCAAATCTCTAGCATTGTAAATCTTTATTTCAGAATCAAAATGCGCAGCAAGTGGACCTGCTGTTTGTAAAGTACGTTTATAGTTACTACTAAATACATGCACTTTATCGAATTGCTTAAATAATGTGACTAGCTGCTCTGCCCGTTTATAGCCTTGCTGAGTTAACCCTGGGTTTTTACCCGCTAGTTTTTCACTATGGCGAAAAAGGTATATTTTTTCTGGAGCCGAAAATACATATTGGCTATTAAATAAAACTGCACATAAAAAAATAAAAACACCGTATTTTACTTTCATATTGTCTGCTCACGTTTGTACTTCAACAAACGATTAATAAACTCGGTTGTTAACTCATTAATTAACCCTGTCTCGGCGTTTAACACTAAGCTAAAGCCAATATTTAAATGGGGGAATACCACCAAATCACTTCGGTATCCTTGCACCCAACCACTATGATAATACAAGGTTTCATTATCGTAATTGTATACTCGCCAGCCTAAGCCGTAATAAGCTTCGTGTAACTGTTTTTTCCACACCCTGCGGTACATTTCTTTTTTAGTGCGTGTATAGGGCCGAGTTTGTTTAGACAAAGCATCAAGTGACAACACTTCAGGGTAGTGACCTAATTGCGCCTTTAACCAGATAGCCATATCGCTTGCACTAGCATTAACACCAGCTGCGGGTCCAACTTTGTAGTAATTTTTTTTCAGCTTTGCAGTGTACCAACGTTTTTTTCCACGTACGTGCGGTAAAGCATAATTACTATCAACCACCATGGCTTCATAACCCAAGCTAGCATCAATCATATCCAGTGGCTGAAAAATGCCTTCATTTAGCCATTGTGAATAATCTTTATTTGTACTTTTTAAAATAACATCATCAATTAAACTAAACATGACGTTTTGATAACCGTAGCATATACCAGGCTCGCAAATAGGTTTAACCGTCACTAACTTTTGTACTATATCGGGATAATCCATTCGCGACTCAATTAAATTGTCATATGCGTTTGGCACCAAGCCGCTAGAATGGCTAAGTAAGTGATAAACTTTTAAGTTTTTTTCGTATTCTGTGCCTATAAAATCAGGTAAGTAATTACTGACGGAGTTATCTAATTTTATGAGCCCATCACTAGATAATTTTGCAGCCAGAGAGCCTGCAAATGTTTTAGACACCGACGCCAGTCTAAAACGAGTGTGAACATTAACCTTTTGACCATTTCGGGCTTTTGTTCGTCCGACCGCATGGATGTAATCACTATTGCCTAAATTAACTATCGAAAGTGCAGCTCCTGGAATGCCTTTACTCGTGAGTTTTTTTTCTGCGTAACGGCCATACTTTTTTACAAAACTATCCCAATTTGGGTCTTGCTGCGCTGCAAAACTAACGGTTGCATACACAAAACACACTGCAGTTAAGCAATACTTTAAAAGTGGTAAGCGCTTCATTTTTTAATACTTTATCTTTTTAACTGCCTCTGTATGCATAATATCATGAACTTTTCTTTGGACTAACGTACAATACAAAAATTATTGTACTTTTTGTGGGTGTTAAGTATTTATGCGTTTTTTAGTTGTATTACTTTTTGTTTTATTTTCATCAGGTTGTGCCATTACCAAACAACCAGCAGAACCTTTGGCTATGCCGTTAAAGCCAGCATTAACAACGCAAACGTATCAGCTTAAATACCAAACAGATCATGCTTCACCAAAAGTGAAGTCGGTGCAATTGCCTGCACACAAAGTTTTACAAAATCAAACTGTAAAAATAATTACCGATAAAGCAAGTGTAACCGACACTCTACTATCGCAAATAAGCCAAGCACTTAACGATAAACAGCTTAAAGTTACGAGTAAAAATAACAGTGATTACACGCTGACTATTCAAAAGCTCGACTTAACATTTAAAGAAAACACACAGTATTCAATTGCCACACCTGAAAAGCCATTTGTCTTGTTTGAAAATATTGCAAAGCAATACCCAACGCAGCAATGTGCGTCTATTTTTGCAGAAGTTAATATGCGTTTAACACACAAAGCGTCTGGCGATGTGGTGTGGTTTGCAACGTCGTCGATAGATAGCGCCAGCTTTCACCGAGAGCCGCTAATTTACAGCTTAAGTGAAGAACAAAGAATTACAAACGAACTAGAGGTTGTTGCATTTATCCACCAGCAAAACACAGAAGAAGCACGTTTAGCTAGAGTGGGTAAAGAGGTGAAAATTCCTGAGTATCAAATGCTGTCTAAATTATCTAGCCTAAGTAAGTTAAGTGGTCCGTGTAGCCGCACAGAAGTCAGTGCTCTAACACCTATGATGCAATTTTACTTAAGCAGTATCTTAATAGATAAAATTAAAGTTCAGTAAAAGTAACATTTGCTACATTTTTTTACAGATTAAGGGTACACCTTAACAATATACTACGCACTATAACAACAAATAATCAGGCTCAACGTGGATGAAATATACCTTACTTAACCGTACTCTTTTTAGTATTGTCTTGTTTAGTCTGAGCCTTATAGCAACCTCAGCCCAAGCAAGTAATCGTTACTATGCAGACAACACGCTTGAGCCCACTCAAGGATTTGCATGGGACTGGAGCGCAGGGGCAAGTTATTTTGTAGAAGATACTTACCTAGTCGGCACCAATGCCTACGACACCGATTTAGAGCTCGATTTAAGCCTTGCTGTATCATACGACCGATTTTATCTTGACTTTGATCATAACCAACTCAGTGGTGGTCTTATTATCGGCTACAGTATCATTGATAAGTATGATTGGGGCTTGGATATACTGGGCACGAACACCCAAGCAGGCTTTGACGAAAAAGGGCTTGGCTTTTATAACAGTGGTGTAATTGCAGAGCTTGATGGCATAAAGTCTCGTCGCTATGATTTTGGTGTTGGTCTTAGGCTTACACGTCGATTCGAAAACTCTCAAATTTCATTTGAATACCTTTATGATGTTTCTGGCGCCCATAACAGCTGGGTTGTTAACACCTTCTTTAGCCAAATTTTACCGTGGCGAAACTGGGAATTTAGATCCGGTGTTGGCGTAAGTGCTTATTCAGCTGATTTTACAAATTATTATTTTGGCATTGACCAAGAAGAAGTAGCCGAAAACCGACCTTTTTATGATGCACATGCAAGTACCAGCCTAATATTTGAATTTCATGCTGAATACCCAATAAGCCAAGATTGGGTTTTTCTAGCTGGCTTTCTTTCCACATGGTTTTCAGCAGAAATCGACGACAGCCCAATTATTTCTCAAGGGTATCAGCATAAAGCCAAGGTAGGCCTACGTTATGTTTTTTAGATGGTTTTGTTTGCTAATAATTTTTCCTGTATCAGCGCTTGCGCAATCTAGCGATACACAAAATACTTTAACCGCGGTTCCTGATACGTGCGTAGCTCTTCGTGAAGGCCGCGATTGTTATGCCGACGTTGTTATTACGTGGCACCAACCCATTATTGGTAATTATTGCCTACGCGATGCAACATCAAAATACATTATGCAATGTTGGCTCAAACAGCAACAAGGCACATTAAATTACGCGTTTGATTCTAAGCAAAGTATCGCATTTGAACTATTTGATAGTAATACATCAAAAATAATTGGCACTGCAGAAGTAAAACTTCAGTGGGTATATCAAAACAGACAAAAAAAGCGTCGCTGGCGATTATTTTAGCCACTGCATTAAGGATAATTTATGGATAATTACGGCACTATTTTATTAGTAGAAGATGATGCATCATTGGCTCAGTGGGTAGCCGAATACCTAACTGAACAAGGCTACACTACCCATGTTTGTCACCGAGGTGATGAAGTTGTCAGTCAGGTAAAAACCTTGAACCCAAACATTGTCCTACTTGATATTATGTTACCTGGTCAAGATGGCATTAGTGTATGTAGAGAACTTCGTAGCTTTTATAATGCGCCTATTATTATGCTTACAGCACGTGATGAAGAAATGGATGAAGTTATAGGTTTAGAGGTAGGTGCGAGCGATTATATAATGAAACCAGTACGCCCGCGCGCTTTGCTCGCTCGTATAAAAGCGGCACTTCGTCAAAGTAGTGAGCCCAATAAATTGGAAAAAGTAGAAAGCACAATTTCGGTCGGTTCGCTTAATATTAATACCGAATCGAGAAACGTGAAATTTAACGGCGAAGACGTTAATATTTCCAGTGCAGAATATTTACTCCTGCATTATTTGGCAAGTAATGCAGGCCAAGTTGTATCACGTGACGCGGTTTTTAAAGCCACTAAAGGACGTGAATACGACGGACTTGATAGAAGTGTCGATGTGCTTATTTCTGCACTAAGAAAAAAGTTTAGCGACGACCCACAAAACCCTGAAAAAATTAAGACAATTTGGGGGCGTGGTTACTTGCTCGTCTCTACTGCATGGTAACTTACAGCTGTATGCTTAAATGAAAAAGTTTTACATATCACTACTTGGCAGCGCACTGGTATCTATTGTGGTTTTAGGGTGGCTTATAGACGCCTTTAGCCAGCAAGCACATACCCCACAAGACGAATTTAGTGTGCAAAGTAAAATGATGATGGGATTTAGTAAACAACTGGCAAATATTCCCACCTCTGAACGTGGCGCATATGTTAAGCAGCTAGGTGAAGAGTTTGATCTATCAATCGATTATAAACCTAATGAATCACTTGCTTTACCTCCTTCATTATTACTTCAAATGCATGCTGTTGGCGGATTGATTTTAGAAGATCAGCAAGGTTTTTATATGCTGTATAGCAACCAAGCGCTAAACCCCTTTCATATTTCTATGCGACTAAAAAAAAGCGCAGACACCGATAAACGAAATGATATATTTTTAACTTTGCTTTTTTATGCTGGCTTATGCATTTTAATGGGATTCATTATTGCGCCACTCGCTAAGCGACTAAGTGTTCTCAATGAGGCTGCTAAACAGTTTGCATCAGGCAATACACAAGCCAGAATTAACGCCTCGCATTTCACGTATATAAGAGATGTAGAGTTAACGTTTAACCGTATGGCGAGCCAAATTGAAAAACTTGTCGCTGAGAATAAATTAATGGCATCAAGTTTATCGCACGATATACGCACCCCTATTGCCTGTCTTCGCTTTGGCTTAGATGCCGCCTTAGATACCCATGATGAAAAAAAATAAAACCTATTTAGAGCGTATGGAAAACGATTTAGATCATATGGAATCCATGCTTAAGAGCTACTTAGCGTTTGCAACACTTGAACAAAACGCAAACAAATTGACGTACTCTTCAACAAATATTAAGCATTACCTTGAAGACATTTTAGTTCAGCTTGCCCCAAAGTTAGAATCACAGATGCTAACTGTTGACCTTAATAGCTCAACTGACATTATTGTTGCCGACCTTCATTGGTTTGCACGTGCAATTACAAACCTGCTGACCAATGCATGCGATTTTGCCGAACAATATATCTACTTGAGCGCCAAGGTTCACGAACGCCAACTTATCATAACTGTTGAAGATGATGGCCCAGGGATTGCTCAAGAAAACTTTAAAAATGTATTAAGCCCATTTTTTAGAGAGGAAGATCATAGAAACCGCGCAGATAAAAGCTATGGCCTTGGCTTGGCTATTGTTGAAAAGGTCGCTGACTGGCATAACGGTACTATTACTGTTAGCAAAAGTAAGCACTTAGGCGGAGCCTGCTTTACCTTTAGTATTACCCAGCACTATAAATCGTAAAGTATAAATTACGCGGTGTAATTAACATTTTTAAAACAAAATCAACCCATTAATTTTAATCTACTCCTAACATTTACTAAAAACAGCGCATTAATCACACCACTGGAAAACTAAATTATGTGGGATCAGCAAATAAGCACTTTTTATTTTTTTACATTTCCAGTAGATTGTCAGCGCCGTTAAAAAACAGAGAAGTATAATAATATGAGCGCAGTTAGAGGCGAGTTTAGTTCTCGCTTTGGATTTATTATGGCCGCCGCCGGTTCTGCCGTAGGTTTGGGCAATATATGGGGCTTTCCCACACAAACAGCCAGTAATGGTGGTGCCGCATTTTTAGTTGCCTATTTAGTGTTAGCTTTCTTTTTAGCTTATCCTGCGCTAATGGCCGAACTCATGATTGGTCGGCACGGGCAAGCCAACGCAGTCGTTTCTTTAACTAAAGTATCTAACAAACCTTGGCAAAAACACTTTGCATTTATTGTCGGCTTTGGGGGTATTTTATGCGCCGGCTTTATACTTAGTTTTTATGCTATTGTTGCAGGTTGGATGCTCAGTGCAACAGCCCAACCTATCGCCGCCTTGGCCGGAGCCGACGCAGCATCAACCTGGCTAAGCGAGCAATCACTTACTCGCAACGTTATTTTTACCCTTGTTTTTATTGTTTTAACAATAGCAATCATTAGTCGTGGTGTTGAAAACGGTATCGAAAAATGGTCAAAGCGCTTGATGCCCGCTTTATTGGGTATTTTATTTTTATTAATTGCTTATGTACTGACTCAAGAAGGTGCAATGGAAGGGTTAAAAGCCTACTTGTTACCTGACTTTTCGTCTATTTTTGACACCCAGTTAATTGTGAGCGCCTTAGGTCAAGCGTTTTTCTCATTATCGCTTGGCACAAGCGTTATGATTATATACGGCTCGTATATTAGTAAAAAAGAAAACCTAGTGTCTCTTGGTGCATACGTAACGTTAATTGATGTGTTTATTGCCTTTGTTGCTGGTTTACTTATTATTCCTGCTATGTATGTAGCTCAAGCACAAGGTGTTGAGATATTTTCTGCAAGCGGAAAATTACTCTCAGAAGATACTTTAGTATTTCAAGTATTACCCGCTTTATTTGAAGGTATGGGCAGTGTAGGTTTATTTGTTGGCTTTGCATTTTTTGCCCTAATGAGTATAGCTGCGCTCACTTCGTCAATATCAATGCTTGAAGCACCTGTTTCCTATGCCGTAGAACGCTTTGCCTTGAAGCGCATTCAAGCAACGTGGGTCATTGGCGCCTTGATAGCAGTTGTTAGCATTACGATTGTGTGTAACCTAGGCGCATTATTTGGTTTAGTGATCACACTTACCACTAAGGTTGCGCAACCATTACTTGGCTTAATGTGCTGTATTTTTGTAGGCTGGATTTGGTATAGAAATTCATTACTACAAGCCATTCAACAGGGCAATCCCGAGGTACAAACTACGCTATTTTGGAAAATATGGCCTTGGTATACTAAGTTTGTGTGCCCTATCGCAATAGGTGCAGTGTTTGTCCACTCGTTATTAAGCTAACAACAACTCATATAAAAG
>NZ_BADX01000048.1:0-74621 GCF_000241365.1 Pseudoalteromonas sp. BSi20480
GTCGCGTTCGTTCTTGTTATCGGTCTCTCAACAGAGGAGCCTTTGCTCAATCGAACTACGACAAGGAAAGCTTAAGTTGCTGCTTAAGCCTGGGTCTCACATTACCCGAAAGGGGTTTAAATAGTAATTAAGATGGATGTATTATCCATACAAGAGCTTTAAACGAAACTATGCTCCTCACCCGATTTAGTGGACACCTCATCATTACTTTAAGGAGGCTAATATGCCTAGATATACCCAATCTAGAAAGACATATTTTTACCCCGCTAATTTCAAAATCAAAGCAGTCAAACTTAGCTTACGAGACGATACCGAATTAAAGGACGTTGCCGAGGCGTTAGGTGTTCATCTGTTAATACTGAGTACTTTGCAAAAATATCTAGAAGGTATTTTACTGTGCCGAATGGCACTAATTTATCGGATCTACACTGGCAATTAGCCTAAAGTGTTAATTTTACTGCCATCTACACTCACGCATATTTACTTTGTCGTTTATAAAAAGTACACCTTCTGATAATAATTTTTGACGCTGTTCTTGGTACTTGTTACTGCCTACAGGGAACGCTATTTTACCTTGGCTGTTTACAACACGATGCCATGGAATAACCGAATCACTTGGCATTATTTTTAATAAACGGCCAACTAAACGTGAGTTTTGCGGAAATCCAGCCAACGTAGCAACTTGACCATAGCTTGCTACTTTTCCTGCTGGGATACCGGCTATTACAGTATAAATAAGGGTTTCTTTTTCAATATCCATTTTTATCAGCGTAAGCCTTACTTAGTTGTTTAAATTGCTCCCATACAGTGCGTGCCACAGGGCCATGATGAATAGCATGCTGCCTAAACGCTCTTATTTGTGCGCTAAATTTATGTTCGCGATCTGTAATATGGATTTCTTGTAATAAGCCTGCTTTTATTTCAGGTTTGCAATGCTCTAGGCTCATCATTGCCCATCCGGCCCCTGAAAGTAAAAACGATTTTAAAGTTGCTACATCGTCTATTTTCATCATTGCAGAACCTTTAGAGTAAGATAGCCTATCGCTGTCTATGCTTAAATCGCTTTCAAACATAGCTAAACACGGATAGGTTTGTAATTGTGTGTATGTTAACTGTTGGGGTAATAACCCTTTAGCACTTACTATACCAATATCGAGCTTACCTATGGGCACGCTTTCTAAGTCACCTGTAGCATGAAATAAATCAAACCAGGGGCCAATACCTAACTCTGCTTGCCCACTATTAACTTGTTCTAATGATACAAACCGTTTGCCACTGGTAATACAAAACTCTGTACTCGTAAACTGCCTAAAAGTATTACTTATGATCTTGTTATAACTTTGTTTATGACAGAGCTGTTCGTAACAAATTTGATATTGGGGTTCATTTCCTAACGAAAGCTCTTCTGCGAGTTTGGCAAGCTCGTCATTTGCATGCAGTAACTGTTGTGCCTCACGATGAAAAATACGTCCTTTTTCAGTAAGCTGTAACCGGTACTTAGTTCTATCTAGCAGCTCAAAGCCTATTTGCGCTTCTAAGTTTTTTATAGCCAACGTTAGCGCGGGCTGTGTTTTATGAAGCTTTTGCGCAGCACCGCTCAAACTTGCGCTTTGCACTATGGCATCTAATATTACTAATTGATTCAGCTTCATATACCGCCTCAAAACATTATAAGTAAAACTTATTGAGTATCTAAAATTTAATGAATTTTATTTTATATGTTTGCAGCGTATCCTGCACTTACTTATTTTGCCAATATTGCAACGGAGAAGACATGAAACTCTTTCGTCTATGTTTACTAACAACGACCCTACTTAGCTTAATTGCCTGTTCTGAGCCAGAACAACAAGTTAAAGAAGAGCCCATTCGCCCTGTTAAGCTGTTCAATATTGGCCATGACTCTCAAATCAATATTCGTAGTTTCCCAGCTGAGGTGGTTGCAAACCAAGGATCTTACCTTGCATTTAGGGTAAACGGAGAACTTATAGAGTTTCCGGTTCTTGCTGGGGAGCACGTTGAAAAAGGCGATTTACTAGCCAAATTAGACCCTGAAGATTTTCAACTCCAGTTTGATGAACGTAAAGCACGTTACGAACTAGCAAAATCGCAACTGAGCCGAATTGAACAATTATTCGAGAAAAAAATTACCAGTCAATCTGAGCTAGACCAAGCAACCGCCAATATGCAAATTGCTGAGTCGGCATTTAAAATTGCTGAAACCAACCTAGAGTACAGTGAATTGCGAGCCCCTTTTGCGGGCACTGTTGCCAAAGTGTTTGTAAAGAATTTTGAAAATATTCAAGCTAAACAAAATATTTTGCGCCTAGAAACGCGTGATTTAATGGACGTAGAAATTCAGGTTCCTGAAAAAATAGTGGCACGATTCAAAAAAGGCACTGATTACCACCCTACTGTTAAATTTGATGGTTTTGAAGATAAAGAATACTCGCTCGATATTAAAGAATGGGACACTCAAGCCGACCCAGCAACACTCACTTATAAAGTGGTGTTTTCGTTACCCGTGCCTGATGACTTTAACTTACTAGCAGGTATGACTGGCCGCGTTTTAATTGATTTAAGTAAAGTAACACGTTCGCAGGTTGCTTACACAATACTCCCTATTGAATCGGTTTTTTCTGATCCACAAGAAGCAATTAAAAATAATGCCTATGTTTGGCTTTATGATGAAAATACCGGCCAAGTCCATAAGCAAGCTGTTGAAGTTGGCCAATTACACCATGATGGCATAGAGGTACTTAGCGGTATTAAAGAGGGCCAAATTGTGGTGTCTGCGGGTGTTCACTCGATTGAAGAAGGCATGAAAGTTCGTCCATGGAATAAAGAGCGAGGCTTATAATTATGAGCTTTGCACAATTTTCTATAAAGAAAAAGTAATTAGTTGGATGTTTGCCCTGCTGCTTTTAATTGGTGGTAGCGTATCGTATTTTGATTTAGGCCAGTTAGAAGACCCTGAATTTACACTTAAACAGGCCATGGTTATTACCATGTACCCTGGCGCATCACCGCAGCAAGTCGAGGAAGAAGTTACTTTTCCACTCGAAAATGCAATTCAACAGTTACCCTATGTTGACCACGTGACTTCTATTTCATCCAACGGGAAGTCGCAAATTGCCGTGGAAATGAAGAGCACTTATCGAAAAGAGCAACTTCGCCAAATTTGGGATGAAATGCGTCGTAAAATAAACGATCTTTCTCCGTCTTTACCCAGTGGTGTTTATCCAAGTACAATTTTAGATGACTTTGGCGATGTATATGGTGTTTTATATTCTGTTGTAGGTGATGGCTATTCTTACGATGAACTAAAAGACTACACCGATTATTTAAAGCGTGAACTGGTATTAGTTAAAGGGGTAAGCAAGGTAACGATTGCAGGTGAGCAACAGCCGCAAGTAATGGTAGAAATATCTACCCGTAAATTAGCCCAACTTGGTATTGCACCTAGCCATATATTTGCTTTGTTACAATCTCAAAACACGGTGTCTAACGCGGGTAAAATTAGAGTGGGCGATGAGTCGATTCGTTTTCATCCTACCGGCGAATTTAAAGATGTTAAAGAACTTGAAACTCTGCTGATTTCTAAACCGGGTGCGAGCGAGCTTATTTATTTGGGTGATGTTGCCGAAGTATTTAGAGAGTACGCTGAAGTACCCACTAATGTAATTAGATATAACTCTGAGCAAGCGCTATTAATTGGCGTATCGTTTATGAATGGCGTTAATGTGGTTGATGTGGGTAAACGTATTGATGCTCACTTAGCAGAACTTGAGTACCAGCGCCCGCATGGTATTGACGTGAATGCTGTATACAACCAGCCAAAAGAAGTAGAAACCTCGGTAGACGGTTTTATTGTTAGCCTGCTAGAAGCAATTGCGATAGTAATTGTGGTACTCCTTATTTTTATGGGCCTTAAAAGCGGTATTTTAATAGGCGGTATTTTATTACTAACGGTTTTAGGCACCTTCATTTTTATGAAGTTGTTTGCCATAGACTTACAACGTATATCGTTAGGTGCGCTTATTATAGCCCTTGGTATGCTGGTAGATAACGCCATAGTGGTTACCGAAGGAATTTTAATTAACCTAAAACGTGGCCAAACCAAACTTAAGGCCGCAGTTAACATTGTGGAGCAAACTAAATGGCCACTGTTAGGTGCAACTATTATTGGTATTACTGCATTTGCGCCAATTGGTTTAAGCTCTGACGCAACCGGTGAGTTTGCGGGCAGCTTGTTTTGGGTGTTGTTTATATCGCTGTTACTTAGCTGGATAACCGCTATTACTTTAACTCCATTTTTTGCAAACCTTATGTTTTCAGAAAATGAATTTAAAAAAGATAAAAACACCGAAGACGATTCAGATAACGACCCATACCAAGGGTTTATTTTTACAGGCTATAAAGCACTATTAGATTTAGCAATGCACTATCGTAAGTCAACAATGATCCTCATGGTTGTATTACTGTGCAGTGCCGTAGTGGGTTTTGGTTCGGTTAAGCAGTCGTTTTTCCCTGCATCAAACACACCTATGTTTTATGTAGATTACTGGCAACAACAAGGTTCGGATATTCGTGCCACATTAGATGGCATAAAGAAGCTTGAAAACTATTTGCAACAAGAAGAACTTGTAGAAGAAGTAACAAGTACAACCGGGCAAGGTGCGCCGCGCTTTATGCTTACTTATGCGCCTCAAAAATCTTACTCGTCGTATGGACAACTTATTATAAGAGTAAAAAACCGCGAAGCAGTTGCGGTTGTTATGCAAAAAGTCCGTGATTATTCTCAAAATACACCGTTATCAGCTCAACTAAAAATAAAGCCTATGGAGATTGGGCCTTCTACTGATGCAAAAATAGAAGCCCGTTTTACAGGCCCTGACCCTGTCATTCTTAGAAAACTCGCAGCTGAAGCTGAAAAGCTTATGGCTCAAGATGACGGCGCATTTAATATTCGTAATGATTGGCGTGCGCGAACCAAAATGATTCGTCCACAGTTTAACGAGCAAAAGGCACGACGCTTAGGAATAAGTAAATCAGATTTGGATGATGTGCTGCTTACAAGCTTGTCGGGTAAACAGGTGGGTGTATACCGTGATGGTACTCAATTACTGCCAATTATTGCGCGCTCCCCTGCTAATGAGCGTCTTAATGTAGATAGCGTTCATGATTTACAAATATACAGCCCTGTTTTAGGTGTATTTGTACCAGTAACTCAAGTGGTAGATGAGTTTATAGTTGAATGGGAAGACAGCCTAATCATGCGTCGCGATAGAAAGCGGACAATAACGGTAATGGCCGACCAAAATGTGCTAGGAGATGAAACAGCCGCTAAATTGTTTGCCCGAGTACGTGGCCCTGTTGAATCTATAGAGCTACCTCATGGTTACTCATTAGAATGGGGCGGCGAATATGAATCTTCAAGCAAAGCTCAAAAAGCTATATTTGGGTCTTTGCCGCTTGGCTACTTAGCTATGTTTGCTATTACGGTTTTACTGTTTAACTCATTAAAACAGCCTCTTGTAATTTGGGCCACAGTTCCACTGGCAATTATTGGTGTCAGTGCCGGTTTGTTAGCAATGAACGCGCCGTTTAGTTTTATGGGCCTACTTGGGTTATTAAGCTTAAGTGGTATGCTCATTAAAAATGGCATTGTATTAGTCGACCAAATAAACCTTGAGCTAAAAGCGGGTAGCTCACCTTACCAAGCGGTTTTTGATTCTGGGGTGAGCCGTGTGCGGCCTGTAGCAATGGCTGCAATCACTACAATACTCGGTATGATCCCTTTGCTGTTTGATGTGTTCTTTCAATCTATGGCGGTCACAATTATGTTTGGTTTAGGCTTTGCGACCATACTCACATTAATAGTAGTGCCTGTTTTATATACTATGATTTTTAGAATTGAATACCAACCACGTAAATAAAGACATATTAAGTGTTTAACTAAATAAAAATGCCACAGCGTAAACTGTGGCATTTTTTATTAACTTAAATAAATACAGTGGTAATTTCTTAGCTTATTTTTTAAACTTAGCTTAGTGCGTGCGCCTGCTTTATTGATAGATGCACTATTTGCTTTTGCCGTTTTTGGTTTACCAACATAGGTTGTAGAGCGTTTTTGATATGGTGCATTAGTTCGATTATTTTTTTGCTCATCGCCTCGCTCTTTTTGCTTATTACGACGAGGGATTTCACCCTGAAAGTCGCGCTTAGGTGATATAGCAGCATTTTTATCAACTTGCTTGTTAGTATCTAACGAGTGCTCTTGGGTTTTGCCTGAGTCAGCAATTGAGTCGTTTATTTGCGCCATTTCAACATCGGATAGATGACGCCATTGACCCACTTTTAAGCCTTTTAATGTTACATTCATAATACGAGTGCGCTTTAAAGTCACCACCTCGTAACCTAAATACTCACACATTCGGCGAATTTGGCGATTTAACCCCTGAGTTAAAATGATCTTAAATTCTTTAGGGGCTGTTTGTGTAACCTTACACTTTTTAGTAACAGTATCTAAAATAGGAATGCCGTTGGCCATTTTAGATACAAATTGGCGGTTAAGGGGCTTGTCTACGGTGACAACGTATTCTTTTTCGTGGTTATTACCCGCACGCAAAATTTTATTTACAATGTCGCCCTCGTTAGTTAAAAATATTAACCCTTCAGAGGGTCTATCTAGGCGCCCAATTGGAAATATACGATCGGGATAATTAACCGCTTTGACAATATTGCTTTGAATTTTACGTTCGGTTGTACACGTTATACCCACCGGTTTATTGTAGGCAATATAAACGCGTTTAGGTGGTGTTTTTAATGGTTTACCATCGACCAATACTACATCGGTTGCTGCAACCTTCACGCCCATTTCTGGCGCATTACCATTAACTGACACACGACCTTGCTCAATATATTTATCGGCTTCACGGCGTGAACAAAAACCTGTTTCACTAATAAATTTATTTAAACGTTTTAATTCGGTCATATCACTTAATGGTATTAATTTTTTAGGGTCGCTAGTGTATACCCAAACCACCTAAAAATGCGAG
Source organism: Pseudoalteromonas sp. BSi20480 (assembly GCF_000241365.1). NCBI lineage: Bacteria > Pseudomonadati > Pseudomonadota > Gammaproteobacteria > Alteromonadales > Pseudoalteromonadaceae > Pseudoalteromonas > Pseudoalteromonas sp. BSi20480. The sequence continues at coordinate 7,059 of NZ_BADX01000048.1, forward strand.
TTATGCCGCCGATTTAATGTCGGTTAATTTGCGCCACAGCACTTCAAGCGGCCCTTGTTTAAAATAACGACTATAAAATAACGTAAATAATAACTGCACAGCAACTAAGCTGCCAGCAACTAACCAGTAATCTATTCTGTTAAAGCTAAGTATCCACTCTGGAAATAACACTCTATAAATAAGCAATTGCATAACTGTTTGGCTTATATACAGTGTGAATGCCATGCGACCCGCCTGCTGTATTAGTTTGCCAAACTGTGGGCTATTATTACAAAACTTAACAATTACATGAATATAAAGCCCTGCCATACACAGAGCAGCGAACATGTTAGAAATTTCTTGTAAACTCATCCCCAAACCACCAGTAAGCGTTGATGTGCTTAGTCGTATACTACAAAATATAAGTACACCTAAGCCACACACCCACAACTGCTGATTTGATAGACCTTTGTTAAATATTCCCTCTTTATACGCGTAAATGCCAATTAGCATGATGCCAACGCACATCCACATCGTCATTAGCGGCACTGTGATTAGCATAAGGATATTTATAAAAAGATTTTCATTAAAGTAATCACTGTAATGAGGACTAAATAACTCAATAAACTTGGCAGAATCACGAAAGCTCTGATCGTCAGGAATAGTGAACAACACTAAAAACGTAACAACCGCCGAGAGCCCAGTAAACTCAAGCCCTCTTTGCAATAGCTTAGGGTTGTCGGTGTCTAGATATTTAATAATAAACCAGCCAGACACCCCATAAACAAACAAAATATCACCAGCCCAAAGTAAAAAGACCATGTATAAGACCAAAAATTATGAGCCAATATAATCTACTTTTTATTTGTCACCGATGATTTAAAGCGCTGCCATTGAATATACAAACCTGCGCCAAAAAGTAAGCTAAACAGCGTTCTAAATCGGCCTTCTATAAACAGTATATTAAAATATTCAATGATGGTGTCGCTTACAGGGGGGATGGTTAAAGGCACATAACCAAATTCCATAAAACCAAAGGCATAGCCATTCATAAACACTAAGCCAAGCACGGCAATGCCGCGAATAAAGTCCATATTATAATTACGCATTAAAGCTGTTTTCCGTTAAATATTATTTTTATAGCTGTCGGCCCAGTCAACCGACTTCTGGTAAAGCTCTGGTAGTATATCACTTTGTATATTTAAAAATATAACAGCTTGTTCGAGTGCCCACCAGCTGCCGGTTTCGTATGCTTTAACAACTTTTAAAATGTAATACAGTGTGTTTTTTTCTTCGAGCAAGGCTGCTTTTATATCATCCTGGAAAGGTAATTTTTCAACAAGCAAGCTCATTGGTTGATCTAATATAGCGTCAAGAAGCGAAAACAAGCCGGTTAAAAACGCCTCTCCTGACTGATGCTTGGCCACTTTTTTAGCAATCAATTCACAAAAGCGCGCACGGACGACGCACACTTGCATTAGCTCTGCAGGCTTTTTACCAGCGGTGTGAGCGGTAACAATTAAACTAACAAACTTTTTTAACCGCTCTTGGCCCAAATAAACCAGCGCTTGCTTTAAGGAGGCTATTTTACTTTGTATGGGAAATACGCCGCTGTTAATTAAACGTAGTAATTTATAAGCCAGTGCGGCATCCAATTCAAACAACGCTGCTATTTTGGTTAAATCTGGATTGGGGCCCATTATTTCAGCATATATTGCAACGACTAACCCGTAGTTATAATCAATGTCGTTGTGCTTCATCATGGTGGGTTTTGCAAAAAAGTAACCTTGAAAGTAATCAAAGCCCATGCCAGCAGCAACTTCGTATTCTTCCTGAGTTTCTATTTTTTCTGCGAGTAACTTAATTTGTTTGTGATCTTTGAGCTTTTTTATAATAGGGTGAATATCGTCTAATGGGGTTATGGTTATATCAAATTTAATGAGTTTAACCAGCTTTAAAAAGCGATCCCATTGCGGTTTATATACAAAGTCATCAAGGGCTAAATTAAAATTACTATGAAAGAGCTCTCGGCATAACTCGTAATTTGTATCAGTGGGCTCTATGCTTTCAAGAAGCTCTATCACAACGTCTTGGCACGGTAAAAAGGCACACAGATCAAGCTCTAAAGATTCAGGCCCAATGTTGATGAGCGCTTTTTTACCAGAAGTGATATGGCGTGTGCCCAAATTAAGTTGATTTTCCATAATAAGCCTTGCAGTTGCCTGCCCTTCGGCTATATCAGGAAAAAAGTTTTTAGGACTGTCCCTAAAAAGTAGCTCGTAAGCAACTACTTTTTGACGCCGATTGAAAATTGCTTGCCTTGCAACAAATACAGACACTTTACCTACTTTATTTAATTCCATTAATACCAAGTTATTAATAGCGTAAATAATCTAAAATGTCACTTCGCTTAAGTTAAATTAAACAAACTTTATCGGTACAAGGTTGAAATGTAATCACTTGCAACCTGAGACCACGAAAAGCGTACTGCTTTAGCATTAGATTTTATTTGCTGCCATTTTTTGGGATGTTGCTTATAAAATGCTAGCGTTTCGGTTAAACATGAAAGCAAAGTATGTGTTTGCTCACGTAATGTTGCGCCATTAAAACTAAACCCATTTTGATTGTGTTTTACCGTATCTTTTAATCCACCAACACTATGTACCAAACAAGGTTGGCCTGCGCGCATTGCCAGCATTTGGCTTATTCCGCAAGGCTCAAACGAACTAGGCATTAAAAATAAATCACCTAATTGATACATTAAATCACCTACTTTTTGCGCATAACCTTTTAAAAATAGTAAATTTTCGTTACGTGCCATGGCTTTTGTAAACAATGCTTCTAGCGCTTTATCGCCAGAGCCTAATATGATTAAACGCCCACCCTGTTCATTAATACTATTACATACTGCGTCTATCGCAAGTTCACCATTTAATGGCTGACATAATAACAATACTTTTTGTTCTGTGAGTCTACCTACGCTTGTAACAATTGGCCCATTATTTGGTGTTGCTTTAAATTGCTTTAATCGTTGGTGCGCAATGTAGTGAACGCTTTCAAGCTGTTCGCTGTTGCTCATCCAAGCAAGTAAGCTTTTTTCTGCCTCGTTGTACAACTCGTCCATAACTGCATTTGCAACTTCCAATGCAGGGTATTCACAGCCATTCAAAATGCCGACCACTTTACCTTGTTCGGCTGCATTTTGTAGGTCTTGTTCAAGCCCCTCCCCACCAAAAAAGCCATCATTGTAATTACTGGGTTTAAGCACTTCTTGGCTGTAGGTAGGCGACACTAAATGAATTTTGTCTGCTAAATTAATGGCGCTTCGCATTGGGTTAAAACAATTTGCATACCTTGGGTCGCACAAGTGTTGCCCGTTGTAACTTAATGATGGAAACCAAGCTTCTAAGCTCGATTCATCGTGCTTAAAAGGCCTTATTCCTTGTAGTGCTATATTGTGCACTGTGTACGCTAAATGTATATCGTGTAAAGCACTGTAACGTGGCTCAAACTTAAGTAAAACAGCAACGCATGCGCTATGCCAGTCATGTAAATGCAGCGTACTAGGGCGTTTAAGTAGTCCTTGCAATAATGCTTCGCAAACAGCCGCATTAAATAGCGCAAACTTTGTTGCATCGGTTGCAAATGGCCTACCCGGTGCATCATTACAATAAACGCTACCCGATTCACTAAACATTGGGTGGCTTATTACAATTTGAGTTATGTTATTTTTTGTCTGATCCACTTTAAACAAAGTCATTACATGAGATTGAGCATTAAACGCCACGGTTACTTCACCTATGTAATGCCTATTTAATGGCTCAAATCCATAATCTGGGATCACCACATCAACCGATACGCCATGCTTCGCAAGAGCCTTCGGGGCATCACGGACTACATCTGCTACACCGCCTACTTTAGCGCCAGGTAACGCATCGTTCTCTGCTGCAACCATTAATACATGCATTAATTTACTACTTCCTTTGTTTTAATAAGCTCACCCGCTTTAGGGCAAGCTTGTTTTGCCTAACTCTGTATTAAGCTAGTTTCTTATTTTCTTGTGTTTGACGCTCTAACTTTTTAGCAAGTTCACTAAGCATGTCGCGTGTAACAAGTACAATGCCTTTTTTTGATACCCTAAAACCATTTTCTTCATCTGTTTTACGGTCAAAACCTATTTCAAGCCCTGCAGGTATTTCACAGCTTCTGTCTATTATTGCACGTTTAATTTTACATCCGCGGTTAATAATAGCGCCCGGTAAAATAACCGATTGTTCAATTTCACAAAACGAGCGCACATGCACGTTAGAAAACAACAATGATTTTCTTACTGCCGAACCCGAAATAATACACCCTCCCGAAACTGTAGAATCAAGGGCCATTCCTCGCCTGTCGTCATCATCAAATATAAATTTAGCTGGGGGTAATTGCTCTTGGTATGTCCAAATTGGCCACGCTGGGTCGTATAAGTCAAGTTGAGGCTCAGGCATAACAAGCTCCATGTTAGCCTCCCAAAATGAGTCGAGTGTTCCTACATCGCGCCAATATGGCTGACCTTCTTGTTGAGGGTCTCTGAATGGGAATGCAAAAACGTTATGCTCTTCAATAATAGCGGGTATTATGTCATGCCCAAAATCACGTCCTGACCCTTCATTTTCAGCATCTTTCTTTAGTTGCTCAAATAAGAACTCAGTATTAAATATGTAGTTACCCATGGATGCTAAACATGTACCCGGCTTGCCTGGCACTGAGCTTGGCATAGCTGGCTTTTCATCAAAACGACAAACACGGCTTTCTTCATCTACTGTCATTACACCAAAGGTATCTGCAGCTTCTTCAACAGGTACTTCGATACAACACACGGTCATATCGGCCCCTTTTTGAACATGTTCAGCAAGTAATGCACCGTAATCCATACGATAAACGTGGTCGCCTGATAAAATCATTACATATTTAGGTAACTCATGACGAATAATATCCATATTTTGAAAAACAGCATCGGCGGTGCCGCAATACCATTCATCACCATGGCGTTGTGATGCAGGTAATATTTCAACCGATTCACCTAATTCCTTTTTAAAGTGCCCCCAAGCTCGATTTACGTGGCGAATAAGTGAGTGAGATTTATACTGTGTTGCTATACCCACACGCCTAACACCCGAGTTGATACAGTTAGACAAAGGAAAATCAATAATTCTGTGTTTACCACCAAAGTAAACGGCTGGCTTTGCACGCCAGTCGGTCAATTCGTGCAGGCGAGAACCACGACCACCAGCCAGTATTAACGCATACGTTTCTCTAGTTAAGCTACTTATGTAGCGATTTGCATAATTAGGCATACTATTCTCTCCATTTATCTAGCTTTTAGTGGCTTTACTGGTAGTTGTCGTTGAGTCAGTGTCACTAGTATTGAGTGGGGTTAAATGCCAAATGTCGTCACTGTATTGGCTTATGGTCCTATCACTTGAAAATATGCCACTGGCAGCGGTATTTAAAATACTCATTTGCGTCCAATAAGCTTGATCAGCATAGGCTTTATCTACTTGCTTTTGTGCAGATACGTAGCTTTCGAAATCGTGTGCAACAAGCCATGGATCGTGTGGGCTCTTAATTGCATTAATTACATCGTCAAATAGGCAAGGTTCAAATAAATTAAAGTGCCCGCTTTCTAACAAGTGCATAACATTAGCTAAGTCGCTATTTTGTTCAATTAAATGTGCGGGGTTATAACGCGACTTAATATCATCAATCTGATGTGCCTCTGCACCAAATAAGAAGAAATTATCGGCACCAACGGCATCTCTAATTTCGATATTGGCGCCATCTAACGTGCCAATAGTTAATGCACCATTCATCATGAACTTCATATTACCGGTGCCTGAAGCTTCTTTACCGGCAGTTGAAACTTGCTCAGACAAATCAGTAGCTGGACAAATAACTTCCATGGCTGTCACATTGTAATTAGGTAAAAAAGCCACGCGTAAATACGACGACGCGAGGGGATCTTTATTGATCACATCTGCCACATTATTGATTAGCTTAATTATTTTTTTAGCCATGTAGTAACCCGGTGCAGCCTTACCACCGAGTAAAACACAACGTGGCACTAACCCTTGTGTATCACCACGGCGAATGCGGTCATATAAATGGATAACATGGAGTATATTTAGTAACTGACGCTTGTATTCATGAATCCGTTTAACTTGTACATCAAACATCATGGATACATCAAACTCTACACCACAGCGCTCTTTCACTAAATCAACTAAACGTTGTTTGTTTGTTACTTTGGCTTTTTGCCACTGTGCTTGAAATGATGTGTCATCATAAAAACGACGTAGCTGGTTTATTTGAGCAAAGTCACGTACCCAATCGGTGCCTATTTTCTCACTAATCAATTCACTCAATGTAGGGTTACAATGGGCTAGCCAACGGCGAGGTGTGACCCCATTGGTTTTGTTATTAAACTTGTTAGGCCAAAGTGTATAAAACTCTTTAAATAAACCCGCTTTTAATAGCTCTGTATGCAGTGCAGCAACACCATTAACTGAATAGCTGCCTACAATGGCTAAATAAGCCATGCGAATTTGCGGTTCGCCACCTTCCTCTATTAGCGATAGCTCTCGCTGTTTATCAACATCACCAGGCCAATGCTGTGCAACTTCAGCTAGAAAACGTGCGTTTATCTCAAATACTATTTCTAAAATACGGGGTAACAATTTTGAAAATAATGAAACTGACCATTTCTCTAACGCTTCTGGCAATAATGTATGATTTGTGTAGGCCATTGTTTTTGTGGTTATTTGCCATGCATCATCCCAGTCGAGCTCGTAATCATCAACTAACACTCGCATAAGCTCTGCCACTGCAATACTTGGATGAGTATCGTTTAATTGAAAAACATGGTAATCGGCAAAATCAGTAAAGCTTTCACCATGGTCACTCACCCACTGATCAACAATGTCTTGAATACTCGCTGATGATAAAAAGTATTGTTGGCGTAGTCGTAGCTCTTTACCATTTTCACTGCTGTCGTTAGGGTAAAGTACCATAGTGATTTGTTCAGCTAAGTTTTTTTGTGCAACGGCTTCTGAATAACTACCCGCGTTAAATTCAGTTAGGTTAAATTCGTCGGTCGCTTCTGATTTCCATAAGCGTAGCGTGTTTACAATATTGTTTTTATAACCAGGAATGGGCACATCGTAAGGCACAGCTAACACGTCATGGCTACTAACCCACTGGCGGTGTTCCCTACCTTGTTTATCAGTATAACTATTTACATAACCACCGAACTTAATGCGCTTAGAATGCTCGGGAGCACTTAGCTCCCAAGGGTGACCCTCACGAAGCCAATTATCGGGTTGCTCTATTTGATTACCATCATTAATTGATTGGTTGAACATTCCGTATTCGTATCTAATGCCGTAACCCACAACGGGTAAAGCTAAACTTGCACAACTATCTAAAAAACACGCAGCTAAGCGTCCTAAGCCACCATTACCAAGGCCTGCATCGTGCTCTGCGTCTTCGACTGTTTCAATTTCGGTACAATATTCTTGTAGTGCCGATGACACTTGATCCTCTAAATCAAGATTTAATACCGCATTTCCCAGAGCACGCCCCATTAAAAACTCAAGTGAAAGGTAACTGGTTTTTCTGCTTTTTTGCTGTTTGATTTTTTTATTCGTTTCCCGACACCGTGCCACTAAACGATCGCGGATCGTCAATGCTAATGCATGGTACAAATACAGCTGTGACTCACCGACTTTGTCTCGCCCTAGGGTGTAATAAAAATGGCGCGTTAAATCATCTTTTAAGGTGCTTTCGTCTATTACTGGGCCTTCTTGCCACCCCTTTACAACACATACTTGTTCAACTTGCTTAGCCATTAGCTACGTCCTCTAAGTTAGCACTAAAAACCCAACTACTTTGTGCAGAAATTTCAACGGGTGCATCTTGGTGAGTTGTTAAAGATGCATTATTTACACTTGATAAAACCATTTGCCACTGCGCATTAATAGGTGATGGAGGCAACTGACAACTGACTGATTTTTTATTAGCATTGAATACAATAAGTAATGCGTGTTTATTTTGCTTATCAAGTAAGCTGTACATTAAGAATTGTCTGGACTCTTCATGCCAATGCGAATCTGTCATAGTGTCACCTGTTTCGGTAAACCATTTAACAGTAAAGCGCTCGTCTATATCGTCTAAAAATACACTATGTTTAAACGCACTATGTGCACGTCTAATTTTAAGGGCATCGTCTATAAAACGCGTTAAAGAATGATTTAGCTGTGATTCTTTCCATGCAAGCCAACTCGTGCGATTATTTTGACAATAAGCATTGTTATTACCCCCTTGAGAATGTGCCATTTCGCTGCCAGCAGCAATCATAGGCACGCCTTTAGAAAGGATTAATGTGAGTAAAAAGTTTTTTTGCTGTTGTAATCTTAGTGCGGCTATTTTTTCATCATTGCTAAATCCTTCAGCCCCGCAGTTAAATGAGTGATTTGCACTGTGGCCATCTCTGTTATTCTCGCCATTAGCTTCATTGTGTTTATGCTCGTAACTCACTAAATCTGCAAGCGTAAATCCATCATGGCTGGTTATAAAATTAATACTATTTAATGGGCCTCGATGGCTATGCTCAAATATATCAAACGAGCCATGTAAGCGTTTAGCCACGTTGGCTATAATCCCTTCATCGCCTTTCCAAAAACGACGAATTACATCTCGATATTGGTCATTCCACTCTCGCCAAGGTGGAGGAAAAGCCCCTAGTTGATACCCACCAGGGCCAATATCCCATGGCTCACTAATTAATTTTACCTTGTTTAAAACAGGGTCTTGAGCAATAGTCTGTAAAAAAGTATGCGCTGAACTAAACCCAGCCTTTGAGCGGCCCAGTATTGTTGCTAAATCAAATCTAAAACCATCGACACCCATTACTTCAACCCAATATCGCAGGCTATCGAGTACGAGCTGCAAGGTTTTTGGGTGATCTATATTAATGGTATTGCCACACCCCGTATCATTTATGTATACATTAGGTTGTGCTTCTGCTGTGCGGTAATAAGCAAGGTTGTCTAAGCCGCGCAACGACAATATGGGGCCATCATTACCCGCTTCAGCTGTATGGTTGTAAACAACATCTAAAATAACTTCAATATCTGCAGCATGAAGCTCCTTAACCATCTGTTTAAACTCGTTAATATCGTCGTTTACCAAATAGTCTTTGTGAGGAGTGAAAAAGTTAAGCGTGTTGTATCCCCAATAATTTTGTAGGCCTTTGCCTGTTAAAAATTGCTCGCTAATAAAAGCATGCACAGGGAGTAGCTCTATTGCTGTGACTCCAAAACTTTTTAAATGGTCAATAAAATGCGGGTGACTCAATCCTAAAAATTTGCCTTGCAGCGCCTTAGGTATTTTAGGATGACGACACGTAGTCCCTTTTACATGACACTCATAGATAACTGTTTTAGACCATCTGTGATTCGGTTTTTTATGTTCATAAAAATCAATTGATGACACTTTTGATTTTGGTATATCAATGGCATTGTTAACGGTACTTTTGGTGCCTATTGGCATTTGTCCATAATGGCGTTCACTCCATGTAAACTCACCAAATAAATCTTTAGCGTAAGGGTCAATTAATAATTTATGTTCATTAAATAGCAGGCCATTATCAGGGTTATATTCGCCCTCAACCCTGAACCCATAAAGTGCCCCAGTATTAAGCGGTGCAATATGAATACTCCAAATACCACCTTCATTTATATTCATAGCCACTTTTAGTATTTCAGAGTGGCCACTTTTATCAAATAAACACACATACGCTTGTGTCGCTTTTGGCGCATACAATGAAAAATTAACACCATTTAAATGCAAGCTCGAGCCAAGAGGCTCAACAAGGCCATGAGTTACTTCAAATTGATTACTCATCTTGTACCTTTTGCAAATAAATTGTTGTTAAGCCACCCATAGCAATAGTGATGCTTTGGTTAAAACCATGTTGAGGATTGTCGTTAGTGACGACAGTATTTGATTGGTTTTGCGATACTTTAATACCCGAGCCAAAAAATTCGCTTTCATCCGTGTTTATTATTACTTTATAAACGCCTTTACTCGGAACGCCTAAGGTATATTCTTGATATGACATAGGCGTAAAGTTGGCAATCACAACTACAAAGTCATGGGCATTTTTAGCGTAACGTACAAAGCTTAAAATACTTTGCTCGTTATTATTGTTGTCAATCCAATCAAATCCTGCGGCACTTGAGTCAAGTTCATACAGCGCGGGTTGATTTTTATAAACCTCATTTAACGTTTTTACTGTCTGCTTTATACCTTTATGACTTTCATGTTCTAGTAAATGCCAATCAATAGAATGATCATGCCCCCACTCAGCACGTTGAGCTATTTCCCCCCCCATAAATAACAACTTTTTACCTGGGTGTGCCCACATAAATGCATAATAAGCACGTAAATTTGCGAATTTTTGCCAATCATCGCCCGGCATTTTTTCAATTAGCGCGCTTTTACCATGAACAACTTCATCGTGACTCAGCGGTAAAATAAAGTTTTCACTAAATGCATATACCATCGAAAACGTGATTTCGTGATGGTGATGTTGCTTATAAAGTGGATCGCGTTGCATATACAACAAGCTATCGTTCATCCACCCCATATTCCATTTATAGCCAAAGCCTAGGCCATTATGCTCAACACTCTGCGTAACACCTGGCCAAGCAGTCGACTCTTCTGCCACCATCATAATGCCAGGGTTGTTTTTATAACTGCGTAAATTAACCTGTTTGAGGCATTCAATTGCACCGAGGTTTTCGCGACCGCCATAGCAATTAGGTATCCACTCACCTTCTTTACGGCTGTAATCTAAGTACAACATTGACGCAACGGCATCTACTCTTAAACCATCTAAGCCAAATTGATGAAGCCAATACATTGCATTAGAAATCAAAAAGCTCTTAACTTCTGGACGGTCATAATTATAAATATAAGTATTCCAATCTGGATGAAAGCCTTGGCGCATATCGGCATGTTCGTACAAGTGCGTACCATCAAATCGGTGTAAACCATGGGGATCACTTGGGAAATGCCCAGGAACCCAATCAAGTAAAATCCCTACGTTATATTTATGGCATTGCTCTACAAAATATTTAAAGCTGTTGTAATCGCCAAAACGACTGGTTGGAGCAAACAGCCCAACAGGCTGATAGCCCCATGAACCGTCAAACGGATATTCACTTATGGGCATAAGCTGTAAGTGGGTAAAGTTCATTTCAAGCGCGTAGCTTACGAGTTTGTCGGCAAGTTCGGTATAACTTAAATAACGATTACCTTCACCTCGCTGCCACGACGCTAAGTGCACCTCATAAATACTGATTGGTGCGTCTATATGATTACGCTTTTGCCTATTGCTTATTGCTTGTTCACTTAACGCTATTGCCTCTGGTTTGTATTGAAGAACACTCGCGGTACCAGGTGCCTGTTGCATTTTAAAAGCGTAAGGATCTGCTTTTTCTATTACCTCACCACTTTGCGCTGTAATGGCAAATTTGTAGCACATGTCTGCTTTAAGCTCGGGAATGAATAACTCCCACACACCACTGGCAGGGTGAAAACGCATAAAATGTCGATTCGCTTGCCAAAAATTAAACTCACCAATAATTGAAACGCTGGCTGCATTAGGTGCCCACAAACAAAAACGAACACCATCTACATCTTGCTGGTTGGTAAAGTGCGCGCCAAAGTGCAAGTATGCATGCTCTAAACTGCCCTCGTTGAATAAGTACATGGCATCTGTATCAAGCTCACTGTTAAAACTATATTCATCAAAAAACGTAGTCGAAGTGTCGCTATATTTAGCTGTAAATAAATAAGGCGAGGTAGGCAAATGACTTACACGGGCTATAAATAAATCACTGTGCTTATATCTTTGCGTTTCGACTATTTGATTGTCAATTGACAAAGAAACATGTTGGGCACCGGGTAAATATACACGCACTTCTATATTTGATTCACTTACTTTATGTGCACCTAAAAAGCTAAATGGGTCTTTAAATCGCCCTATGTTAAGTGCATTAACTTGGGCATCGTAGTCAGCGCATTGAGATTTAGGTAATGCCGAACTATTTGAAGCTGTACTGCTCATTTAACCCTTCCTTATTGAATCGATTGCAGCTAAAAGCGTGGCGTTGTTAGCAAAAATTTCTTCACATGTATGTGTTAACACACGTCGCCAATTTGGATATTCTTTGTCTGTACCAGGAATATTCACCGGATATTGCTGTTCATCTAAATCATCTATTTGTAGTGCAAACAATCGAGAATCTGAGCCAGCTAAACACTGGCTAAGCGCACGGTAAACCGACTTAGCATCGCTGTGTATTGTTAATGTAAGATTAGCTGTAGCATTGATAAAACGAAGCAATCGCGTTTTTTCATCGATTCTCTGGTTGGTAATTTGCGTTGATTGTTGGTCGTCAATTAAATGATATTGTTGTTTTATAGCTATGTCATCGTGCTGCCACCAGCCTGTAAAGGGCGGTACATCGTGATTTGCAATCATCAACAAACACTGAGAGGGTAATTCGTGTAATGGTAAAAAATCACCATCGTTTTGCTTTTCAAAATAAAACAAACTGTTTGAAAAAATACCACTACTTGATAATGCATGTTTTACTTCTGGTGGGACAATGCCTAAATCTTCACCTATAACTATGCTTTGATTAATATGCGACTCTATTTTCAAAATAGCCAGCAAATGTTCAAAGGGGTAATAAATATAGCAACCATCACGCTGACCATTATTTTCAAAACACCACCACAAGCGGCGAATAGCCATAACATGGTCGATTCTTAGCCCGCCTACATTCTGCATATTTTCACGAATTAACGAACGGTAAAATGAGTAGTTATTGCGTGCTAAACTTTGCGGGTTTAAAGCCGGTAACCCCCAATCTTGCCCGCCCTCAGCCCAAGGATCAGGCGGTGCACCCACACTGGCATTATCGGCGAATAATGACTGTTGTGATTTGAACTCAACACCATCGCCAGCGCACCCAACAGCTAAATCATTAATCAGACCTATTGACATACCCCCTTTCATACACCGCTCTTGACATAAACCAAGTTGAAGATGCGCTTGCCATTGTAGGTAATAATCAAAAAGAGGGGTTTGTGAATCTATTGTTTGTAAGGTGGGCTGATGTTTATCGCAAAAAGTATTGAATGCATCACGACGAAGCTTACTGGCTGTTAATTCAAAATGGTTGTACAGTGCTTTAAATAATTTATATTTAACGCAACTAACATCCTCGTAATTAATAAACTGTCCGCTTTTATTTAAAAGAGAAGTCGCCTCATTACTTTGCATAATTTTTGCTAATTCAGCATTGTTTTTACTGTCTTCGCACAAATCAACAGAAATGTATAAAGGGTTCAGTAACGCACGACTATTAGGGCTGTATGGGCTTGCACGCTCAGGCATTTCGCAAAACAACAAATGCAGAGGGTTGAGCAAAATGTAATCCATATTGTGCTCACAGCACAACTCAACTAGCGTGAGTAAGTCTGAAAAGTCGCCAATTCCCAGTCTTTCTTTATTTTTAAGCGTATATAACTGAACCGACAACCCCGTTTTTTTGTATCTTCAACTTGAAAAACACGCTCGGGCACAGACCAGATCTCAGTACTTGCGTGCTGTTCACCTACTGTAATGTCTCCGTGGTAATACCCTGTTGGTATTGAAGGTAAAGGCAGTGCAATTTCAATATAACGGACGCCATTAAAGTGGTATTCACCTGTAATTATTAAATCATCAAGGTTAGTAAATTCACACTTTATTCCCAGTTGTTCAACACTTACTGATGCAGTTTGGCTAAGTTGTCTGTCATCTATTTTCACTTTTAAATAAAAGTCTGTTTGCTCAATTAAACTTACATTGGGCAAGAGCTGCATCCAAGGCTCTACATCGAGCTTGTAATTTAATTGAGCTATTTTGTTATAGTTGTTGGTATCAACACCACAACATTGCAGGGCAAGCTTACGTGTATCTTCACTGAAAAATATCTGCTCGCCTGTGTATTTAGTAAACTCATAACCAATACCGTGTAAGTAAAACAACTGCGAAAGTTCGTTCATTTACAGGCCTTAATTAATACGTTGGGTATTAACAATACTATTTTCAGTTCCAAAACTGTTAGCCTCATAAGCGTCTGCTTTATGATCGTTATCCCAAAATTCGCCATTTATTAAATACCGAAAGTGGTATTGTTGATCAAGAGGAAGGCGTTGTTTGCATTTAAACACACCTTGTTTTTTATTAAGCTTCATTGGCACGGGCTGCCAGCTGTTAAACTCGCCAATTAAGCAGACCTCTTGCGCATCTGGGTGAGCAAATTCAAAGGTGATTTCCGCTTCATCTTTTGTTTTAAAAAATCGTTTGTGCAACATAGTAGGCTCCAACTAAACAGTAAAAGGTATTTAATTATTGCCACAGGGCCTATTTTTAAGCTGGCGATGTGGGAATGTATTCAGTCAAACTTTAAGCTAACCGTAGTAAAGCAAACTTTTGTTTACGCTTTATTACAGTGCAGGCAATCTTACTTATCGCACTTTATTAGTGCGTAAAGCGTAAAATATAGACATTAAGAATTGCATATACATTACAGAGCAATTTTCAAACCAACTGGAGCGATTTTAACCATTTAATACTTATCTTAATTACACTGATGATTTGGTTTGAAGTAACGAGAGAGCTTACCCAATAAACTGCTTTTGTTACGTATTCACATCAGTGATAATACACATCAAGTTAACGCTCTGAAATATCGTAAATTTCATGTTGAAAAAAAGCATTTTATTAACTACGTCATTAATTTTTTTTGTTGTCGCAGTGTTTATTATTTCCTCAATCTACACCTTATACAGTAAAAAGGAAATTTCATTCGACCCTAAACTCAAAGAAATATCAGGCATTGAATTTGATAAGCGCGATCGCTTGTGGGCAATTAACGATGGGGGTGACGATCCAAAGCTTTACCGCTTAAATAAAGATGGGTCGATTGCGCAAGAGATTTTAGTATCTAATGCTAAAAACATTGATTGGGAAGACATGACTCAAAATAAATTTGGTCATTTCTTTTTAGGTGATTTTGGTAACAATAAAAATGATAGGCGTTGGCTGACTATTTATAAAATAGAGAATCCAATTGATATCAAAACCGATACAACAAATGCCGAAATAATAAAGTTTACGTACCCTGAAATGGATGGCAATCCAATAAAACCAAGTAATCGTAATTTTGATCTAGAAGCGTTTGTAGCTCTGGGTCGCCACCTTTATTTATTCACTAAAAACCGCACAGAACCTTTTGATGGCATTACAAATTTATACAAAGTAGGCGACCACGCTGCTAACTTTAAAGCCCAATTAATAGGATCTTTTAAAACCTGTACAACAATGGAAAAACTGTGCTGGATAACCTCTGCAGCGTTAAGCCCAGATCGTAAAAAACTCGTACTACTCGACTCTACCAGTATTTGGTTATTTGAGAACTTTAAAGGTGATCAGTTTTTCTCTGGTGATGTGTCTAAAATAGATTTAGGCATCGTTACGCAAAAAGAAGCCATCACTTTTTATGACGATAATACAATTGTATTCACCGACGAGGAGTTTAAAGGAATTGGTGGTAATGCCTACTTTATAAAACTTGATAAAGCAAAAAAAGTGGTTGTTAAACGCGCTCTCCCATAGTGCAATAAAACATAAATTTACATAGGAAGTACATCAACGTTTAAACTTGGTTTCTAAAATAACCGAAGAAGTTGTGCGTTCCACACCATCTAAATTACCAATATCATCGAGTAGGTGGCTTAATTTTTCTAAGTTTTGCGCTTGTACAACAGCAATTAAGTCAAACTCACCGCTTATTGCATAAAGCTGTGATATCGCATCAATTTGCTTTAGCTCAATATTCGTCTTAGTAGTAAGCTTTTGAATCACCTTTATTGACACATGTGCCGATACCATTTTACTTGAAAAAGCATCGCCGTAATCAACGCTATAGCCTTTAATAACACCCGTTTCTTCTAATTTAAGCATCCTACTTTGCACTGTAGAACGCGATAAATTAAGAATTCTAGCTAAATCAGAAATACTCGCTCTAGCGTTGGTTTTAAGGACAGAAAGTAACTTTTCATCTTGTGGAGTTATCATATTGCTTATTGATTTCGTTATTTTGACTTTTATTGTAATCAATTTTCACAAAATAGCACTGCAAATTTAACCTATAACCTTCGATAATAACCACTAATAAACAAAAATTACCTAGCTCAAGAAAACGCTTAACGTTTTTATTTTGCTAATCTTTATTCAATATTCACAATTTTTAGGTGTACATAATGCAAGTAACAAGAGACTTATTTAATGATGTAATGGTGCCAAACTACAACCCTTCTGCTGTTATTCCAGTGCGAGGCGAAGGCTCACGTGTATGGGATCAAAATGACAATGAGTTTATTGATTTTGCAGGTGGTATTGCCGTTAATTGTTTAGGCCACTGTCACCCAGCGCTTGTTAATGCACTTAAAGAGCAAGGTGAGAAAATTTGGCACTTATCAAATGTAATGACTAACGAGCCTGCCCTGCGTTTAGCACAAAAAATGGTTGGAGCGACATTTGCTGATAAAGTGTATTTTGCAAACTCAGGCGCAGAAGCTAACGAAGCGGCTCTCAAGCTTGCTCGTCGCTTCGCACTTGATAAGTTTGGCGCAGAAAAATCACAAATAATCGCCTTTAACAAAGGTTTTCACGGTCGTACATTTTTTACTGTAACGGTGGGTGGACAAGCTGCTTACTCTGATGGCTTTGGCCCTAAACCTGGCGACATTATGCATTGTGATTACAACGATATCGAAGCATTTGAAGCACTTATCAGTGATAAAACATGTGCCGTGATGATGGAGCCACTTCAAGGTGAAGGCGGTATTATTTCACCTACCGACGAATTTTCTAAAAAAGTACGCGAGTTATGTACTAAACACAATGCACTACTAATTTTTGATGAAGTACAAACAGGCGTTGGCCGCACTGGCGATTTATACGCTTACGAAGGCTTAGGTGTAGTACCCGATATTTTAACGACTGCTAAAGCGTTAGGTGGTGGTTTTCCTATAGGTGCTATGATCACACGCACTGCTATTGCAGAGCATTTAAAAATAGGTACGCACGGCTCTACGTACGGTGGCAACCCACTTGCATGTGCAGTAGCAGAAGCTGCCTTTGATACCGTAAATACACCTGATGTACTAAACGGCGTTAAAGAGCGCGAACAGTTATTCCGCGATGGCTTAAACGCAATAAACGAAAAATACAACGTATTTAGCGAAGTACGTGGTAAAGGTTTACTTATTGGTGCGGTATTAAACGATAAATTTGAAGGCCGCGCACGTGACTTTTTAGTTGCCAGTGCTAACAATGGTTTAATGAACCTTGTTGCAGGCATGAATGTTATTCGTTTTACCCCTTCTTTAGTTATTCCATTTGAAGATATTAAAGAAGGCCTAGCACGCTTTGAAAAAGCAGTAAGCGACGTAGTAAACGGCTAATTTAATTAAGCGCGCCTCACGGCGCGCTGTTGGAGCAAGTAATAAATGCAAGTATTACGTCCTATTACCACTGCAGATTTTGCCGCACTTAAGCAAATTGCAATCGAGTCAGGCCATGGGTTTACATCACTTCCGGTGGACGATGAGCAATTAAAAGAAAAAATAGATCGTGCCGAAAAAAGCTTTGCTAAAAATATCAATCAGCCGTTAGATGAGAGCTACCTATTTGTTTTAGAAGATAGCGAAACAGGTGAAGTCATTGGTACTACCGCCATAGAAGCCGCGGTTGGCTTATCGGTGCCGCTGTACCATTACCATTTAGGTAAAACAGTACACCACTCGCCTACACTTAATGTTTATAACACCGTAGATATTTTAAGCATGTGTAACGATTACACCGGATGCTCTGAAATATGTACTTTGTTTTTGCGCGAAAAAAGCCGCAAAGGTTTAACCGGTCGATTTTTATCACGTTCACGCTTTTTATTTATGGCCCAGCATAGCGAACGTTTTGCCGATACCGTGATTGCTGAAATGCGCGGCGTAAGCGACGAAGAAGGCCATTCACCCTTCTGGCAGTGGTTGCAAGAGCACTTTTTTAGTATTGAGTTTCCTCAGGCTGATCACTTAGTGGGACTTGGCGATAAAGTGTTTATTAGTGAATTAATGCCTAAATACCCTATTTACGTCAACTTACTCAGTAAAAAAGCCCAAGCAGTGATTGGCAACGTGCATGATAAAACTAAACCGGCGCTCAAACTGCTCGAAAAAGAAGGTTTTGAGCATCGTGGCTACGTTGATTTGTTTGATGCAGGACCAACGGTAGAAGCTAAGCTTGGTAATATTCGCAGTGTTCGTGAGTCTCAAGTATGCCCTATTACAATTGGCGAGCTGGAACATATTAGCCAGCACAGCTCAGATACTTTAGCCGTTTGCAATCAAGGTGTGAGTGGGTTTAGAGCAACCTTTACCCAGCACGCCCATTATAACCACGCTAAGCACACATTAGTAATAAGCCAAGAAGTGGCTGATGCCCTTAATCTATCCCAAGGAGATGCAGCGCGTTTTTTCCGCCTGTAAAACAAATATGAACACACACCTTATAAATAACCAATGGCATACAGGCCAAGGCCCCGCTTTTAACTCTGTTAACCCAAGTAACGGCGAAGTTGTATGGCAAGGTAATGGCGCAAATGCCGAGCAAGTAGATTCTGCAATTAATGCAGCTAGAGCCGCACAAGTACAGTGGGCAGATACGCCAATTGAGTCACGTATTACCATACTTGAAAACTTTGTAGCACAATTAAAAGAGCACAGCGAAGAATTTGCAGCCATTATAGCGCGCGAAACCGGCAAGCCTCTTTGGGAAACACGAACAGAAGTAGGCGCTATGACTGGTAAAGTAGCCATTTCTATCAAAGCCTATAATGAACGCACCGGCACAACAGAAAACCCAATGCCGGGTGCTAAAGCCTTTATACGCCATAAACCACACGGTGTTGTAGCTATATTTGGTCCTTACAACTTCCCTGGGCATTTACCTAATGGCCATATCGTACCGGCTATTTTAGCGGGTAACACCGTGGTATTTAAACCGTCTGAGCTTACACCTCACGTTGCTGAATTTACTTTAGCACTTTGGTTAAAAGCAGGATTACCAGCGGGTGTTATTAACCTAGTGCAAGGTGAGGTAGAAACAGGTAAAGCACTTGCTTCACATAAAGACATAGACGGCTTATTTTTTACCGGCAGCTCAAACACCGGCCATTTATTACATAAACAGTTTGCAGGCCACCCAGGTAAAATATTAGCACTTGAAATGGGCGGTAATAACCCATTAATAGTTAAAGATGTAGCCGATGTAAACGCTGCAGTGCACGATATTATTCAGTCTGGCTTTATTACTTCTGGCCAGCGCTGTACTTGTGCCCGCCGCGTGTTTATTGAGAATTCAACCAATGGCGATGCCATTTTAGAAAAACTAATTAGCGCGACTATAAATATCGTTGTTGACGACAGTTTTGCAACTGACCAGCCATTTATGGGTGCAATGATAAGCGAAAGAGCAGCCCTTGGTATGGTTGCTGCGCAAAAAGAATTAGTTGAAAGCGGCGGCGAAATACTCGTTGAGCTTAAGCAGCTAAAAGCAGGCACCGGCTTTGTAAGCCCAGGTATTATTGATGTTACACATATCACTAACATGGCCGATGAAGAACACTTTGGCCCGCTTATAAAAGTTTACCGCTACAACAACTTTAACAGCGCAATAGCAGAGGCTAATAACACCAGCTTTGGTTTATCAGCAGGCTTACTTGGCGATAACGAAGATGATTACAGCCACTTTTTAAAGCGTATTCGTGCTGGCATTGTAAATTGGAACCGCCCTATTACGGGTGCATCTAGTGCTGCACCGTTTGGTGGTATTGGTGCAAGTGGTAATCACCGTGCTAGCGCTTATTATGCTGCAGATTACTGCGCTTACCCTGTTGCGTCGGTTGAATCAGAAAAAGTGAATTTACCGCAAACTTTAGCACCTGGCTTAGTAATAGAATAATACCCATTTTTAAGGATTTAACATGCATACTAACGTAAATACATTATTTGAAAACCTATGGGATAACTATTTAGCCGTTACTCCATCGGCAGATAAAATTCATGACCTTTTAGGTTCAACCCAAAAAGACGACATAATTAACGACCATATTGCGCTACGTACGTTCAATATTGAAAAAGTAGGCCTTGAAAAACTAGCAGCACACTTTTTAGCGTTAGGTTACACAGAGTGCGGCGAATACCACTTTGAAGCTAAAAAGCTATACGCTAAACACTACGAACACAGCGATCCTCAGCAACCTAAAGTATTTATCTCTGAGTTATTAGTAGAAAAGTGCTCGCCAGAGTTACAAGCTATTGTTACCGATATGGTAAATCAAATTGATGAAAGTGCTGTAACGGCTGATAACTTTTTATATTCAGGTACACATTGGCAAGTAAGCGGTGAAACCTACAAGCAGTTATTAGCAGAAAGCGAGTACGCAGCGTGGATGTCGGCATGGGGCTATCGTGCCAATCATTTTACTGTAAATATTAATATGCTTGCCAAGTTTGATAACATTCACGATGTTAACCAAGCGCTTAAAGATGCAGGCTTTGCGCTTAATACATCAGGCGGCGAAGTAAAAGGCTCTCCAGAAGTGCTATTAGAGCAATCATCAACGCTTGCTGATGATTACGCAGTTACCTTTAGCGATGGCGAGCTAAGCATCCCTAGTTGTTTTTACGAATTTGCTATTCGTTATCCGAAAGCCGATGGCGAACTTTACACGGGGTTTGTTGCAGCTTCAGCTGATAAAATATTTGAAAGCACAAACGCTCGCTAAATACTCTTGATCGTTAATTTTTCAACGTAAAAAAGCCCTTTTGGGCTTTTTTTAATGCCGCAACTCTATTTTAAGTACCAAAATACCCTTTAAGCTGGGTATAGATTTAATATTCTTGTCGTTAAGATAAGCACTTTAAATCGTATAACCGTTTGTTTATAAATAAAATAAATTATTATTAATTTTAATGATTTTTATATTGCATAACATAATATTGGGTATTATTATCTCGCCGCTTCTTGATGATAGCCAATCCGAGTACATTACAAACCCTGTTTGTAGCAAGGCGATAGAGCAACTATCCAAGAGTGAATTTGACTGTGCGTAAGCACTATTGATCTCACTCAACCGACTCGTGGATAAACCATAACCCGAGCGGTTGCTTAATTGACTCGGAAAATATAATGGCTTTATCAACTCAACTAAAAGACACCGTAACTAAAGTACCTTCAGCAGCGGTTGCTGCAAATCAGGCATTTGATTATGTACAACCGACCAACACGCACATTGAACAACTTGCAGCACAATTTGGTGCACCACTTATGGTCCTTGACTGCGAAGCTATTCGTCGCCAATACCACGCGCTTAAAAATGCATTACCAGGCGTTGTTTTACACTTTGCATTAAAACCACTGCCTTTAGCCGCTGTTGTGCGCACCTTACTTGAAGAAGGCGCAAGCTTTGATCTAGCAACAAGTGGTGAAGTTGATTTAGTGGCAAGCCAAGGCGTGCCAAGTGAACGTACTATTCACACTCACCCTATTAAGCGCGACAGTGATATTCGCGATGCGCTAGCGTATGGCTGCACAGTGTTTGTTGTTGATAACATAAACGAGCTTGAAAAGTTTATTGCCTACAAAGACCAAGCTGAAATTTTAGTGCGCTTAAGCTTTCGTAATAAAGATGCATTTGCAGATTTATCTAAAAAGTTTGGCTGCAGCCCTGACGCTGCAATTGACATTATTAGCTACGCACAGCAATTAGGTATTCGTATAAAAGGATTATCGTTTCACGTTGGCTCGCAATCACCAAACCCAACTAAATATGTTGAAGCAATAAATGCGTGTGCAAAAGTAATTAACAAAGTCAGTGAACTTGGTTTACCAGCACTTAGCACACTCGATATTGGTGGTGGTTTCCCTGTACCATACAGCGCAGATGTACTGCCAATTAACGTTTTTTGTGCACCAATAAATGTAGCATTAGCGCAATTACCCGAAACAATGCAAATTATTGCAGAGCCGGGTCGTTTTATTGTAGCAAGTAGCGTAACTAGCGTAGCCTCAGTTATGGGCCAAGCGCAGCGCGAAGGTAGAACGTGGTATTACTTAGATGACGGTATTTACGGCTCTTTCAGCGGCTTAATATTTGACGAAGCAGCCTACCCTATAGACAGTGCTAAACAAGATGGCGAGCGTTTTGAGTCTGTACTTGCTGGCCCAACATGCGACAGCATAGACGTAGTGAGTGACTCGATTATGTTACCAAAACTAAACAACGGCGATTTAATTATCAGCCGTATGATGGGCGCATACACACTGGCTACAGCAACCGACTTTAACTTTTTCAAACGAGCTGAAGTTATTGTATTAAACGAACAAGTACACAGCCAGGTATTAACTGGCTAATTGGTTAAATTTCCTCAACTATAGTTACGTTGGCTTGTAACTATATACTTAAACGCAGTTGCTCATTCCAACTGCGTTTTTTAGCTTTAAAAACAACCTGATACTCAATGTAGTCTGTAGCAATAAATAATTGTATTTGTTTACTCGTATTTATTTACCCCCAAAATGTTAAATTGCATATCGCGACTATTCTTACCGGGTTTGAACAAACTTAAATTCGCCCACAATCACTTTCAATTACTTAAACATAGCGAATATTTGCATTAAACTTACTCTTAACCATTGCTTTTAAGTTGATCGCCCCACACAACTTTAACGTAAGTGTTTTAAATTAAAGGTGCCAATCATGAAAAATGAACTCGACAATAAACAAATACTTGCCGTATATGAGCGAATACAAAAGCGCGGAGAGCTAAACGACGAAGGTAAGCATTATCAAGGTGTTACTGCATTCTCAGATATAGATGGATACACAATTTATTTACAAGGTAGTGGCGTACTATTACGTTTTGGTTTTCATAACACTTATCATCTTGATTACGAGCACGATAAACATAAAGATGATTTCTTAAAAAAATTACACAATATCGCCAACGAGGAATAATGTATCCAAGAAAAGTAAGAAAGCGCAGCGACAGCAATCTCAATACAGCCTTTATTAACCAAGTAATAGCTGCGCTTAAATCAGATCCATCAAAACTCGCCGTCATTCAAGAAAACCTGGAAAAATACAGAAGCCAACGCCATTTAAAACGGGGGTTTTTACTCGCAATTGAACGCTTTGACTGGGTATTTGAGGCAAGTGATGATGTTAATTTTATTTGTGAACAAATACTAGCTGACGACTATATTGGAAATCGCCTAAGACGTTACCCCCTTCTATTCAAAGGCGTGATTAGCGAACAATAATAGCTATTATTTATACTAAATAACATCTATACAAGCCAGATAAAAAGCCTCTGGTAATTTCCAAATTAGCGTGGTTAATATTATTTAGCCAGAGCTAGTTTCCTTACCGTGCCCCTAGTAATACCAACCTTCCCTAAGTTATTAGTGCACTAAGTAATTGTTGTGTTTGTGCTCACTTGGATTAAAAAAATACTATTAGTACTCTAATTATTACCACTCAAATAAATTTATTCATCTTTTATTTGATAACAAGGAGTAAAGATATAATTATGCTCTTAAGCATTTCTAAAACAACATTTAAACCACTGTTTTAAATAGTAATTAACCATCTATTGCATCTATTTGCTTAAGTACTTCTCCTGTTGGTTTTATTAATAATTCATCTACATTTTAGTATCTGACTATTTACTTCACTCTTGAATTGTTAGAGCTATTACTTTAAGCTTATCTTTATTGAACGTTCAATTAATAAAAATTATGCCTAAAGTTGGAATGGAACCTGTCAGGCGTCAACAGTTAATTGACGCGACAATTGAGTCAGTGGCGATGCGTGGATTACAAGCAACCACTATTAACAGCATCAGTAAAAATGCGGGTTTATCGTCAGGCATTATTAGTCATTACTTTGGTGGTAAGCAGGGTTTAATAGAAGCAACTGTTCGTTATTTGCTTTCTAATCTTAAAAAAGACCTTATTGAAAAAGTGTGCAACAACACCAGCGCTACACAGCGCCTTATGTTTATTGTTGAAGCTAACTTTGCGCTTGTACAACAGCGCAGTGATACAACCAAAACTTGGTTGAGCTTTTGGGCGCAATCAATGCACGATGACGAACTTCACCGACTGCAAAATGTAAACAGTAAACGCTTGCAAAGTAATTTAGCATTCTCATTTAAGCAATTAATGCCTATTGAGCAAGCAAAACAAGCTGCTGAACTTAGCGCCGCTATGATTGATGGCCTATGGTTGAGAGCAGTATTGAGTAAATCAGACAAAAACCAGTTTAAACACAGTGAAACTCTAGCAAAAAGCTATGTAAATTCACTCATCAAGCAATATGGAGCCTAGCGTGAGCACACCAGTCTATCAAAATTTTATTAATGGCCATTTTCTTGCTAACCAAAGCGGTGAAACTTTTGATGTAACTAACCCTGCAACAGGTGAAGTTATTTACAGTGTCGAAGTTGCCGATGAATTTGTTCAAAACGCAGCCATTGAAAGTGCAAAGCAAGGTTTTGCACAGTGGTCTAAAATGACACCTATTGAACGCAGCCGTATTTTATTAAACGCTGTGGCAATACTTCGCGAACGTAACGATGAGCTTGCCTTAATAGAAGTGCTTGATACCGGTAA
The DNA here is from genome assembly GCF_000241365.1 of Pseudoalteromonas sp. BSi20480. Taxonomy (NCBI): domain Bacteria; kingdom Pseudomonadati; phylum Pseudomonadota; class Gammaproteobacteria; order Alteromonadales; family Pseudoalteromonadaceae; genus Pseudoalteromonas; species Pseudoalteromonas sp. BSi20480. The sequence goes on from NZ_BADX01000048.1 coordinate 31,942, forward strand.
GCCAATGCAAGAAGCAAACTGTGTTGATATAGAAACCGGCGCCGATGTAATTGAATACTTTGCAGGCCTAGCCCCTGCGCAAGTAGGCCAACAACAAATGGTAGGCGAAGACTTTTACTATACACGTAAAGAGCCATTAGGGATTTGTGCCGGTATTGGTGCGTGGAACTACCCGCTACAAATAGCATGTTGGAAATCAGGCCCAGCCCTTGCTGCTGGCAACGCATTTATATTTAAACCATCTGAAGAAACGCCACTAGGCGCTATTAAACTTGCCGAAATTTTTGTAGAAGCGGGCGTACCTGCTGGCGTATTTAATGTAGTACAAGGTGCGGGTGATGTAGGCCAATGGCTAACTGCACATAGTGAGATTGACAAAGTATCGTTCACTGGCGAAGTAGGCACAGGTAAAAAAGTAGTCGCAAGTGCTTCAGGCACATTAAAAGACGTAACCATGGAGCTTGGCGGTAAGTCGCCGCTTGTTGTGTTTGATGATGCAAATATAGAGCAAGCAGTCAGCGCTGCCATGCTAGGTAACTTTTATACCCAAGGCGAAATTTGCACTAACTGTACACGTATTTACGTTCATAAAAATATATATCAGCAATTTATTGATGAGCTTAAAACGCGAACAGAGAAAAATATTATTGCGGGCGACCCGCAAGATTTAAACACTAACTTTGGTGCGCTTATCTCTAAAAAGACATCAAGACTTAGTAATGAGTTATGTCAATAAAGGGATTGAAGAAGGCGCAACACTGCTTACCGGTGGTTCAACGCTTTCACCTGAATCTGCGCCTAATGGCTACTTTGTTGCACCTACCGTGTTTATTGATTGCAACGATGAAATGACTATCGTTAAAGAAGAAATATTTGGCCCAGTAATGAGCGTACTTGTTTTTGAAGACGAAGACGACGTAATTGCACGTGCCAATGGCACTCACCTAGGCTTAGCTGCGGGCGTATTTACAAGCGATATTAAACGCGCACACCGTGTTATTCATCAATTAGAAGCCGGTATTTGTTGGATTAATGCCTATGGTAACTCACCTGCTGAAATGCCTGTTGGTGGTTATAAGCAATCTGGTATTGGCCGTGAAAATGGCATAGAAACACTTGATCATTACACGCAAACCAAGTCTATTTATGTTGGTATGGCCGACATAGAAAGCCCATTTTAAGGCGCCCTTTTATGAGTAATCATTACGACTATATTATTGTTGGTGCGGGATCTGCGGGTTGTGTTTTAGCTAACCGATTATCTGAAGATTCAAGCAACAAAGTGTTACTTCTAGAAACCGGTGGCAGTGATAAAAGTATTTTTATTAAAATGCCAACGGCGTTGTCTATTCCTATGAATACTGACAAGTATGCTTGGCAATTTCATACTCAGCCAGAGCCGTACTTAGATAACCGTGAAATGCATTGCCCTCGTGGTAAGGTACTCGGTGGCTCGTCATCGATTAATGGCATGGTGTATGTACGCGGCCACGCAAAAGATTTTGATGAGTGGCAACAGCACGGTGCTAATGGTTGGGACTACCAATCGTGTTTACCGTATTTTCAAAAAGCGGAAAGCTTTTACCTTGGTGAAAACGCATATCGAGGTGGCAATGGCCCACTTGGCGTTAATAACGGTAACGAAATGCAAAACCCGTTGTACACCACGTTTATAAAAGCAGGTGTAGAAGCCGGTTACGCTAGTACAGACGATTATAACGCGTCACAGCAAGAAGGCTTTGGCCCAATGCACATGACCGTTAAAAACGGTGTACGCAGCTCGGCTTCTCGTGAATATTTAGACCCTGTAAAATCACGTAGTAATTTAACAGTCATTACTGGCGCACTTGCTCAAAAAGTTAATCTAGACGGTAAAAAAACCACAGGCATTGAGTACAAGGTAAACGGTAATGTTCAAACAGCACATGCAGCAAAAGAGGTTGTTTTAAGTGCTGGCCCTATTGGCTCTCCTCATATATTACAGCTATCTGGTATTGGCGATAAAGACATCCTTGAAAAAGCAGGCGTTGAAGTTAAACACCACTTACCGGGTGTGGGTCAAAACTTACAAGATCATCTTGAATTTTACTTTCAATACAAATGTAAGCAGCCAATTACACTTAACGGAAAATTGGGCCTTATTTCCAAGGGCTTGATCGGCGCTAAATGGTTATTTACTCGTAAAGGTTTAGGCGCTACTAACCACTTTGAGTCATGTGCATTTATCCGCTCAAAGCCTGGAGTTGAATGGCCTGATATTCAGTATCACTTTTTACCAGCCGCTATGCGATACGATGGGCGTAGTGCATTTGCAGGTCATGGTTTTCAAGTTCACGTAGGTCATAACAAACCAAAAAGCCGTGGCAGCGTTACTATTCAATCAGCTAACCCTGAGCAACCGCCACAAATTTTGTTTAATTACTTACAGCACAAAGACGACATTGAAGGCTTTAGAGCCTGTGTGCGTTTAACTCGCGACATTATTGAGCAAAGTGCCTTTGATGATTACCGTGATGAAGAAATTCAACCAGGTAAACATATTCAAACAGATGAAGAAATAGATGCCTTTGTACGCCAAGCCGTAGAAAGTGCTTACCACCCTTCTTGCTCATGCAAAATGGGTGAAGACGACATGGCCGTAGTTAATTCAAATACCCAAGTACATGGTATTGAAGGCTTACGTGTTGTTGACTCTTCTATTTTTCCAACGGTTCCTAACGGAAACCTTAATGCGCCTACGATTATGGTTGCAGAAAAAGCGGCAGACATCATTTTAGGAAATGTTGCATTACAAAAAGCAAATGCTGATGTTGCTATGACTCAAAATTGGCAAGAAACACAGCGTGCAGCAAAAATTTAATCAGCTACTTATAGGGTTAGCCTCGTCAGACTAACCCTATAAGCCTTGCAGTGGCGAACAACATAAATTGGTTATGTTGTAATAATGCAAGATTGAACAATAAAAAACGGAGTGCTTATGAATAACTCACTATTGGAGGGTAGCAATGACCATTTGGCTTAATGCTGGTATTATTTTTACCCTACTTGCAATTACAATCATTTTATTAAAATGGGGTAATGTACGTGTTGTTGGTGTTACACCAGTTAAAACACTTACTTTTATAGCAATACTCTTTACCTCAGGCCTTGATGTTGGCCTTATAATGTTTCCTTTAACTGAGTTTGCAGGTTATGCAGACATAAAAGCAAGCCCAGAATACGCGTTTGCAAATCCACTGGCCATTGAGTTTGGTTACTGGGGATTTTTAATCTGGGGATTTTACTTTCTTACGTGCTTTTATTTCTGTGTAATAGAACCTAAAGTTAAATTTTTCGAAATTCCTTGGGTTAAATTTATCAATAATGTAGTAATTATTGGTACGTGTGCTTTTACCGCATACCTTTTACTTTCAAACCTTCCGTGGTATTTACCTGAAATTGGTGATGGTTCAAGTGTCGTTTCTGAGTTTTACTTAATTGTATTTGCAGCAATTTGTTTTGCGGTATATTCAAGTACAGATATTAAGTACGTACGATTTTTAAGTATTTCTACAACTTGGTTATTCATAGCACTAATTGGGTTTATGTGGGCTGGTGCCTTTGTATTGGGTGACAGTCAAATGTCAGCATTCACAGATAACTTAGCCTCTATCGGCACATACTTTGCCAACATAAATGAATTTGTTTTACCGCTTAACGATTACCATGAATTTTACCTATTTTGGTGGTTTGCTTGGAGTATTATGATTGGACAGTTTACTTCTCGTTTTGTTGGCGGGTTAAAAACTTACCAAGTACTTGGCGCTATGTTGATTTTCCCTTCAATACCAATCGCAATTTGGTTCAGCGTACTTTACCACTATCATGAAGCGGGTATTCCAACGCAAGGCATTAAAAACTTTGCCATGGTATTTGTAGGTATTGTGTTTGTAATTAATTCACTCGACTCGTTAGTGCGTTTATACACAGATAATTTAAACATCACTGTAAAACGCTTTGGTAAAGCGAAGTATATGATTGGAAACATACTTGCGCTTTCATTATTAACATTATTGTTCAAGCTAGAGTTTTTACAAATACAGTGGGTAGGCGCATTGGTGATTGCCTTGTTTTTCCTATGTGCTGGCTTCATTGGCTATAGCAAATTTAAAACCGTTAATAGTATTGATAGCTCACCAAAAGCAAACAAGATTGACTACACTAAAATTGAGACACAAAGTTAGGGATTTATAATGAACAACAAACTAAAACAACTTGCAGTAGCATTGTCACTAGCACTTATATCAACAACGGCAGCTGCAGACTGGTCAACAACTATTACAGCAGCATCAGATTACACTTTTAATGGTGTAAGCCAAACAGATAACGACCCTGCATTACAAGCAAGTTTAGATTATGCTTTTGATAATGGCGTGTATGCCGGTGTATGGGCATCAAACGTTGACTTTGGTGACGATACTGATTTTGAACTAGATGGCTATGTTGGTCGCTATGTACAATTAAACGACAAGTTTAGCGTTGACTACGGTATTGCATACTACACATACCAAGGTAATAACAGTGATGGAAATTACCCAGAGGTTTACACTAAATTTGGTTACACAAGTGACTACGGCCAAACAGAGCTTAACTTTTGGTACAGCTGGGATTATTTTGGTACAAGTGCGGGCCATGTAGTTTCAATGATTGCTCATACTTATGAACTTGCACCAAATCATGCAATACGTGCAAGTTTTGATATCTCTAATTCACTTGACGGTGAAAAATGGGCTTGGGATGTAAACCAAAAGAAATCGTATAATCACTACCGTCTTGCTTATCAAACAAGTTACGAAGGTTTCGGTATTGAAGTAGCAGCTGAAAATACTAGCCTTGACTACGATTACGCCGATGAGCGCATCGTGTTAGCAATTTCAAGAACATTTGATTTATAAAGATTAATTAATTTTAACTCTGTACATAAAGTTAGCGAACCACAACCCAGGTTCGTTAAACTGAAAAAAGCCTCTTTATGAGGCTTTTTTATTGTTTAAATATTCAATTAATGCGCTTGAGGTCAGCGGTCTTGAAAAGTAATAGCCTTGCAAATGCGTTACGCCAAGTTGAGTTAGCTTTTTGCACTGCAAAGGTGTTTCAACCCCTTCAGCAATAACATTAAAATTAAGCGAACTTGCCATTTGCACTACTGCGTTAACAATGCTTAAGCCTCTTTCATCCTCATCTTGAACAAAACTTTTATCTACTTTTACAATATCTACACCAACATCAAGCATACTTGATAAAGAAGAGTAACCGGTTCCAAAATCATCTATTGAAATTCTAACACCCAACTCTTGTAATGATTTAACCACATACAAAAATGTATGCTTATCGTTTGCAAATACAGATTCAGTTACTTCTAAATGAAGCTTATGAGCAGGAAAATTTAAATCCGCCAAAATGCTTTTAACCTTACTGGCAAACTCTATCTCCTTAAGCTGCATTACAGATACATTAATACTGACTGATAAATCTGGAGTTAATTTTTGAAAAGTAAGTGCTTGTTGGCATGCCGTTTCGAGTACCCAAAAACCTATTTTTGAAATTAACCCATACTGCTCAGCAATAGGTATAAACTCGTCAGGAGGAATGTTTTCTCCTTTCAATTGCCAACGTATAAGCGCCTCAATCGCATAAATATCATGTGTTTTAGAGTCAATAATGGGCTGGTATACTAACGAAAAACAATTGTTGATGAGCGCTGTTAAAAGCTCTTCGCTAAGTAGGCGCTTTCTTTCTAATTCTGAACGAAGCGACTCGCTAAAAAAACTTATTTGCCCACGATTCATTCTCTTTTGATGATACATTGCCATATCGGCATTTAAAATTAAGGCATCCAGATCTCTACCATGCTCTGGGTAAAGTGCAATACCTATGGTTGCCCCTACCCGTGCACCGTGCTCTGTTTCTGGATGATCCTGCGTAATTGCATCAATAATTTCTTTAGCAAAATCGTATGTATTTTCTTTGCATACAAAATCACTTAAAATTAAAAACTCATCGCCACCCCAGCGGCACTTTTGCTGATTATGAGCACACACGTCAGAAATACGTTTCGCTGTTCTTCTTAAAACATTATCGCCTACCTTGTGACCCATCACGTCATTTATATTCTTAAACCCATCTAGGTCTATAAAAAATAGCGCAAAAGGTGGGTCTGGATAATGCTTAATTCTCTTTTTTGCATCATTTAAAAATGCATTTCGATTTAATAATTGAGTTAGCGAATCAGAGTTTGATAAATGCATTATTTCTTTAGTACGCGCGTCAACTCTTAGCTCCATTCTTTCTAGCAAATCGCTGTTTTGATTTTTTAAATGTATTGCCTGTTGTGTAAATGCAGATGCTTTATTTAGAGTTAACAAGGTAATTGAGCCATAGCCAATACCCAAAAAGCCGAGTACATTTTCGTAATAGTCTTCAGACATTATTAGCACTAAAGCGTAGGGAAATAACAGAATAAAAGCATAAGCAAAACAGGTCAGCTTATGTGCTGACAAAACATTGGCAGAGCCACCACCAAGAGCGGATAATATAATTATGATACTTGTGGCTTCTAGGGGGGCAAAAGAAGTGTGAAAATACAAGGCATAACTGCACCATATAATGGCAGTTATAATAACCCCTGTTGAAAACTTTAGTAGGTCTAATTGGGTAGCCGTTTTGTTTGTTTTTAAAAATAGACGAATATCTAAAAAACGGATCCCCAAAGCAAGCAGCATAATAAGCCACCAAACTAGCTTGTCGTTATAGCTTAACAATCCGCCTTTATTAAAACTAAAAGCAATACATGCGCTGGCAAATAAAGAGACGAGTAAACCTGAATAAGCGTTCTCGTAAAGCAATCTAACGGTATCATTAAGGTTTTCTTTGATTAGGGAGCTTCGATGCATATTATCTAAGCCTTTACATTCGTTTTTATTATTAGTTTAACTAAAGCTATGCCTTAATTAAAAAATTGTCCAGTAAACGCCCTAGCAACACATTTATTTAGAAATTTCCCAGGCGCTAGAGCCAGATGCAGATAAATTAGCGTTATTATTACGTAACACTTTATTTCCTACATTAATTGACGACTCAGGTCGACTGACTAAGTAACCTTGAACTGAACTCACACCTAATTTTTTCACAAGCTCAAACTGGGCGATTTCTTCAACGCCTTCTGCGACAATTTTAAGCCCCAATCTTTGCCCAAGCTCACTAATTGTATTGAGTATATCGTTATATTTTTTGCTTTTGTTAGCTTGTGTAATAAACGAGCGATCTATTTTTATAACATCGATGGGTAAATCTGCTAGCGTACTTAAAGAGCTAAACCCGGTACCAAAATCGTCTATAGCAATAGTTACACCGTCTTCTCTTAGCTTGCTCAACTCATCAATAATTCTAGAGCTTGCCTGAATAAAGGTAGACTCTGTTACTTCAAGCATTAAAGACGTTGCCGGTAACCCCGTACTTTTGAGGATTTTTGTGATCCAATCGTATATATCACGATGTTTTAACTGAATACCGGAAATATTCACTGATATTTTTACTTTACGCATACCTGCATTGTGCCAAGCAGCCATTTGTCTGCATGACTCAAGCATAATCCAATCACCTAACTCTAATATTAAATTTGATTCTTCAGCAATAGGAATAAATTCAGCGGGAGAGATCATACCTTCAACGGGGTGATTCCATCGAGTGAGCGCTTCAAAATAGTCAATCATGCAATCTTCTACGTGCACAATTGGCTGAAAAGACAAATAAAAGTCTTTGCATGCAATGGCTAAACGAAGCTCTTCAAGTAAGTAATGATAGCGACGCATTTTATTACCCATTTCTGGAGAATAAACTTTAAAAATACCTTTACCATCACTTTTAGCACGATACATTGCTACATCAGCTAGTTGTAATAGTGCTTGTGGTGTAGATGCGCTTTCTGGATAAGTAGCAATACCAATGCTTGCGCTAATTTTTACAATCTTATTGCCAAGCACAAAGTCTTTTTCAAGCTCACTAAGTACTTGCTTGGCTATGTCGACTACTTTGTCACTTTCGTCCAACGATTCAATAAATATAGAGAATTCATCACCGCCTAAACGCGATAAATTTTGTTCTAACTGGTTTGCAGAATTGATATTACTCAACTTATGGTGACGCAACACATTAGCTAATCGCGTGGCAACTTGCACCAATATTTCGTCGCCAAAACTATGACCAAATGAATCATTTACTTGCTTAAACCCATCTAAATCTATAAACAACAATGCACAATTGAGTTCTTTTTGACCGGTTTGATTTATGTGCCTACCAATATGCTCTATGTAGGCATGTCTATCGATGAGTTGTGTTAATTTATCTTGGCATATACTTGTTTGTGTTTGTTTCACATAATTCACTACATGCATATTTAAGGTCGTGATAGATTTGCTTAAATTACTAATACCATTAGGGTTTTGAGCAGGTTCAATATCTAAGTTAAACGACTCTAAAAGTTTATTTGCCTGCAGATTAAGTTGGCTTAGCTTATGTTTGTGATTTTGTTTCCTGCTTTGTTTTTTTATGTAGACAGCAAGCAAAAGTATACAAGAGAAGAAAATAATAATGTTTTTAGGCGACGTTAACACCATCAAGATGAGTGCGTTTGAATCAGCCGCAATAAAATGTTGATCCGTTGTTTTAACAAGAAGTAATGTTTGAGAAGCACTGTCAATTGTATAATGACCGCTTAAAACAGGGTTATACCAAGGGGCAATATCTAAACTGGTGCTGCTTATATCAAATTTTTTAACACTAAAATTAGACTGAAACAGATTGGTACGGCTTATTTGGCTCGTTAATTCAGCATTTAGGTAAAAGCAAAATAACAAAGTGACTAAGGAAATTAATCCAACATGCTTTAATTTGTTCATGAAAAATTCCCTAACAATACTAATCCTTAATAACTAAATGCTCATTATATCCCCTATTTTTGTTTGTAAGCAATTATTAATGACTTGTATGCTATTTTTTGTTCATTTTAATATAGCTAAGTTATTGTTTATTCGTTAAGGCAATTATTTTTAGCGCAAAGTATCCGCAAAGTCAGACCACGTATTTGATAGATTGCTCACAAACAGCTTATGTGTATATTTTGCTTGTGAGCTTAAATCTATCTATGCTTTTAAAGCTGCCATGCGTAACTTACTTTTGTAAAAAAGGTGCGTTGGTCGCGCTCAATATTTTCTAGTGTGTCATCCTGATACCCTCTATCTGAGTAACCTAGGTAAAATAGCGTTTGTGCGTTAATCTTATACGAATAAACAAGTTGGCTGCCATAGTCTTTGTTTGTCTGGCTTACTTGATAAAAATAAGCGTCTTTGTTTCTGTCTATATCTTCAACCTGTAAAATCAGCTTTAACATTGATCGCATATTAAATTTATAATGCAGTCTAAAGTCGACTAAATTAGCTGTGTAAACGCGGTCATCTCGTGGGTTATCTAACTTACTATAACTGTGTCTTATATCCACTTGCCAATGATCGTTTATATCCCAAACTGCTTGCGTTTGTGTATTAATTACATCGCCAAGCTCTAAATTTGTATAGTCAATACGGCTTGCATATTCTAAGTAAAACGATAAGTTCAAGTCTTTTGTCGGTTTAAGCGAAGTGTAAAGATAACCTATATTCTGATTGTAAAATTCATCGTAATAACTTTCTTTACGATGGATAAAACCAATATTAAATAAAGACTGCTTTTGCCCCTTAAAACTTAAAAAGCCTTCGTATTCTTCCTCAAGCAAGTCACCACTTTGCGACCAAGTTTTATCCCAATCAGCTTCATAAGACCATGAAGTAATTAAATCTAACTCATCTCGATACCACGTTTGACCGCCACCAATTAGCACTTTTTCATAATCAACTTTTGCTTGGTATCCTAAATCGGTGCGATAATCCTCACCAATATTTTCATAAGATGTGTAAAGTTTATAGTCTCGCTTGTCACGCGTTAACTCAATTGCGTATGCCTGATCAGATTGCGTTTTGGATAGTCCATAGTTATCAACCAAAAAGTCAGAATTTCGTGTATCAGCTGACGAAACCTGATAAAGCAATGTATCTGACTGATTAAACCAATAACTGCCATCAACTGATAGTACCGTATTACTATAATTATCGCTTTGTCGGTGTGTACTTGAAACGCCCAACGTTCCTTGATCACCTAAGTCATATTGATAACGGCCTACTGCTGCCTGTGTTTTTTCATTTAATGAAGCAAAACCAGAGCCTTGATTTGAAGGTAGTAGAATATTACTGTTTTCATCATCAGCTAACATAAGTGCATAGCTATGCCCATCCGTTTTACCGGTTAACTTAGCGCCTAAAGTTGGCTCTGCAATGGTTCGGGTGTATAAAAGCTCAAATAAGCTACTTTTAAAATATGAGGCACCATCTAAAAAGAAAGGTCTTTTTTCTGCATAATAAATTGAGTAGGTTGTATTTACATCAAGCTCTAGAGAATCAGTTTCTACCTGCGAAAAATCAGGATTAATAGTCGCATTTAATACCGCGTCTTTTGTTATTCCCCAGCGTAAATCTAAACCGGCTTCAGTATCTATGTTACCGTTCTCCCAGTCACCGGGGAGTTGCGCTTTATCATCGTGACGAAGCGCTGTAAGCGTTGGGGTAAGTTGTACATTTTTACTTGATTCAATTTCACTTAAGCCCGTTAACTTATCAAACTGGCAAAGGCTACATTTGACATCGCGGTCGAACCCCATGTTAGATATTTGATAGAGCACGTCCCGTGGGTAGTTTCTCATTAACAAAAACCCCCACGTTAAGTCTTTTTTATCTTCTGGAAAACGCAATGCTTTAAAAGGAATACGCATTTCAACTACATAACCTTCATCGGTAATTTTTCCGGCACTATCCCAAATTGCATTCCACGACGGATCAGACTGCCAACCATCGGTATCGCTCATGCGTAAATCGCCTTGTGCACCTAACGGGTTAACAAAAAACTCATAGCCTGAGCGCTCATCATTAAAGGTATCTATTACGAGTATGGCAGTGTCGTCTTGCCAAAGGGTATCTCGGTCACGAAGTGAAGCACGTATTTGATCTGGCTCCGGATCGTAAGCAATAAAACCAACATACAAATTTGTGCCATCTTCGTACATGTAGGCATCGGTTTTTACCGGAGGCGTGCCTCTTTCATTAGGCTCATCTTGAACGAGTAAAGGAACATAGGTCGCTTTTTTCCAATGCGCTTCATCAAGTACGCCATCAACACTGATATTTTGATTGATTCGTGCTAGCGATACCTGCTCTTTTTCTGCAAATACACAGAAGCTATTAAATAGGAGAAAAAAGGATAAAACTAAAAGCGTGAGTGGTTTTTTTATAGTTATAAAGTACTGCATAAACATCCATTTAGAACAACTTTACCCAATATGAGTAATTTCTAAGCCGGAGTGTAATTTAAGCAGGAACATTTGTTAATACCTTGCAAACAAAATTTCGCTAAATATTAACTAATTAATAATAAAGGATTATTTTAATTGCACTGTTAGGTGTCGAGTAGCTTTAGCTTATTCTCAACTCCATTCCATGTGTCAGCATCATCTGGGGCAGATTTGACTTGGGTAATGCGTGGCCAAATTAAGGCAAGCTCTGCATTAAGTTCCGTGAACTCTTTTTGAGAGTCGGGTAGCTCATCTTCTTGATAAATTGCTTCAGCTGGGCATTCCGGTACGCATAACCCACAATCAATACAATCAATTGGGCTAATTGCTAAAAAATTAGGGCCTTCAAAAAATGCATCTGCAGGACACACTGATACGCAATCGGTGTACTTACATTTTATGCAATTTTCAGTAACTACAAACGCCATAATTTTTTGAACCATAAAGCTAATTTAATAGTTCGCGATCATACCCTTTCACCTCAAAAATACAATAAATAACTGCCATAATTAGCCAATTTAACGTAGTATATGCGCCCTTAATGTAAAGCCAATTCGTGCCCTACACTTTCTTATTGTGAGCGGATATACAACCGCTAAGACACCAAATAGAGATATTAATGATACGTTTAACTGAAATAAAATTGCCACTTGATCATGATGAAAATGCTATTGGCCAAGCCATTATCAACAAACTAAAAATACAACCAGAACAATTACACAGTTATAACGTATTTAAACGTGGCTACGACGCGCGCAAAAAAACAGCCATATTACTCATTTACACCCTTGATATAGAAGTTGATAACGAAACTGAGCTTTTAGCCACATTTGCAAAAGATCAACATGTAAAAACAGCGCCCGACACTTCATACAAATTTGTAGCTCAAGCAAACAAAAACATCACAGAGCGCCCTGTTGTTATTGGATTTGGCCCCTGTGGTTTATTTGCAGGCTTAGTGCTTGCACAAATGGGGTTTAATCCAATTATTGTTGAGCGTGGAAAAGAAGTACGAGAGCGTACCAAAGACACCTTTGGCTTTTGGCGTAAAAAAGCACTAAACACCGAATCAAATGTGCAGTTTGGTGAAGGCGGCGCGGGTACATTCTCAGATGGTAAATTATATAGCCAAGTAAAAGATCCAAAGCATTATGGCCGTAAAGTTATTACCGAGTTTGTTGAAGCAGGCGCACCTGAAGAAATTTTGTATGTAAGTAAGCCTCACATTGGTACGTTTAAACTTGTGACAATGATTGAAAAAATGCGCGCTCGTATTATAGAGTTAGGTGGTGAAATTCGCTTTAGTACCCGTGTAGATGATATTCACTTAGATGACGGTCAAGTAACAGGCTTAACCCTTTCTAACGGTGAACACCTTGAAACACGTCACGTTGTTCTTGCCGTTGGGCACAGCGCACGCGATACCTTTAAAATGATTCACGAAAAAGGCATTTATGTAGAAGCCAAGCCATTTTCAGTTGGCTTTAGAATAGAACACAAGCAATCAATGATTGACGAGTGTCGCTTTGGACCAAATGCTGGCAACCCAATTTTAGGCTCTGCCGACTACAAGCTCGTGCATCATTGTAATAACGGACGCACTGTATATAGCTTTTGCATGTGCCCTGGTGGCACTGTCGTTGCGGCAACATCTGAAGAAGGCCGAGTTGTTACCAATGGCATGAGCCAATATTCACGTAGTGAGCGCAATGCAAATAGTGCTATTGTTGTGGGTATTTCACCTGAAAAAGATTTCCCAGGCCATCCTTTAGCGGGTATTGAGTTGCAGCGCAAATTAGAGGAGCAAGCTTACAAGCTAGGCGGCGAAAACTATGATGCACCAGCCCAGCTTATTGGCGACTTTTTAAAGGGCAAATCTTCAGCTGATTTAGGCGATGTTAAACCCTCTTACACACCAGGAATTAAGTTAACTGACTTAGGTAACGTATTGCCTGCGTTTGCTATTGAAGCGTTACGTGAGGCTATTCCTGCTTTTAATAAGCAAATACGTGGGTTTTCTACTAATGATGGATTACTAACGGGTGTTGAAACGCGCACGTCATCACCCATTAGTATAAAACGTGATAGAAGCTTTCAGAGCATTAACACCAAAGGACTCTACCCTGCAGGTGAGGGTGCAGGCTACGCTGGCGGTATATTATCAGCGGGTATTGATGGCATTAAAGCAGCCGAAGCTGTTGCGCTTTCAATGCTTGAAAACGCTTAAACGCGCTATTTAGTTAATTATCGTAAAGCCTCACATTGTGGGGCTTTTTTGTGTTAAAAGTAACCAAACAATTATTTGTGTACTTTTTTATGATAAAAAAATTATTGGGATTATTAACCTGGATTGTTGCTTTTAACACTTCAGCACTCGAGCTAAAAACAATAGATGAGATCCACTCAGCGTATAAAAATAATACAATTACCGCTCAACAACTTACTCAAGGCTATATTAAACGAATTAATCAGCTTAACCCTCAATTTAATGCCGTCATAAATATTGAACCTACAGCTGTTACGCAAGCAAAAAAAATTGATGAACTTAGTGCTCAAGGGCTTTGGGCTGGGCCTCTTCATGGAATACCCGTACTTTTAAAAGATAACATAGAAACCACTGGATCATTACCAACAACAGCTGGCTCTTTAGCTCTTAAAAATAATATAACTAATAACGATGCATTTGTTGTTAAGCAGTTAAGAAATGCGGGCGCTATTATTTTAGGCAAAACCAATTTAAGTGAGTGGGCAAATTTTAGATCGTCTTACTCATCGTCTGGATGGAGTGCAGTTGGCGGGCAAACACACAATGCGCATGATACAACCCGTAATCCCTGTGGTTCGAGCTCTGGATCAGCGGTTGCCATCGCACTTAACTTTGCCCCTGTTGCCCTTGGAACAGAAACCGATGGCTCTATTACCTGCCCCGCTTCTGTAAATGGCGTTTATGCTATAAAACCAAGCATGGGCCAAGTATCGCGCTCTGGTGTAGTGCCACTTTCTAGTAGCCAAGACAGTGTTGGCCCAATGGCACACTCATTAAAAGATGCCCGTCTTGTATTATCTGTGCTACAAGGACGCGATACGCTTGATACTTCAACGCATAGTTTTGAATTGCAAACACTGCCTAAAATTACAAAGTCATCATTAGTTATTGGTGCGTTGCCCAGTGATAAGTTTACAGTGGAGACTCAGCGTTTATACAAAAAACAGCTCTCAGCGCTCAAAAAGGCAGGTCATACAGTAGTCAATATTGATATATCTGATGATCTAACTACGCTTTTTTTCGATGAATATTACATATTACTTTATGATTTTAATAAAGAAATAAACCAGTACTTAGCAAATACTCCTGGCCAAGTGAAGGTAAAAAGTTTAAGTGCACTGATTGATTTTAATAAACAAAACAAAGCAGCTGAAATGCTTCATTTTGGGCAGGATATTTTAATACAAGCCAATGCTGTCGACTTAACACAAACAGACAAATACCAAAAAGCTAAACACCGTTACCGCAAACTGGCCACAGCTGCAATTACTAATTTATACAAAAATAATAATGTGGATGTTGTCATTGCCCCAACAACATCACCTGCATGGAAAACAGACTTAGTAAATGGTGATAACTTTCAAGGCAGTAGTAGTTCTTTATCAGCAATTGCCGGCACCACTCATATTACTCTTCCTGCTGGTCAAGTTAGTGGACTACCTGTTGGGTTATCTATTATTGCAAATAAAAACCAGCCACAGGCGGCCTATCAGCATGCTCAAATAATCGACGAAGCCTTTATTTCGACCATAAAAAAACCTGAGTAAAACTCAGGTTTTATTAATTCTTATATGAGTTGTTATTTTTTAAGTGACAACTTTGCACCTTTTAAGCTTTTACGCACATTAGATATACGCGAACGGTTTACCGCGCGAGCTTCGCCCGTTGCTTGCCCTGATAACTTATTAGAACGAGTACGGCGTAAGTGAGCCGGCTTTTTACCTATTTTATCAATAAGCACTTCGCGGTTACTCACTTCATAGCCTTCAAGGTAAACACGCTTAATTTTTTGACCAATTAATGCTTCGATTTCAAATAATGTATTTTCTTCTTCACGGCTTACAAACGATATTGCTTGGCCTTGATTACCAGCACGGCCTGTACGGCCAATACGGTGAACGTAATCTTCAGCAAGCCATGGTAAGTCAATATTAATTACACGCGGTAATCCATCAATATCAATACCACGCGCAGCAACTTCAGTGGCCACTAACACACGTACCTTACCTTCTTTAAACTCACGTAAAGCACGGCGTCGGTTACCTTGTGACTTATCGCCATGGCAAACGGTTGCAGGAATGCCATCGAGATTTAATTCTTTAACTAGCTCATCCGCTGTGTCTTTCATATTTACAAACACAAGTACTTGCTGCCAGTTCTTTTTACCAATCAGCTCAGAAAGAAGTTCTTGTTTGCGGCGCTCTTCCACTGGGTATACAACGTGCTGTACAGTAGATGCGGTACTGTTAGTTTGGTCAACACGCACAATTTCAGGTTGCTTAAGTACCTTAGAAGCAAATTGTTTAATAGCTGCAGGGAATGTAGCCGAAAATAATAAAATTTGACGGTCATCAGCACAGCTTTTAATCACAGTTTGCATATCTGTGATAAAGCCCATATCAAGCATACGGTCGGCTTCATCAAGTACTAGGTGCTTTACATTGGCCAAGCTTAAGTTACCTAGGCGAATGTGATCTAATAAACGACCCGGAGTTGCGACTACAATATCAACGCCTGCTTTTAATGCGTTTTCTTGGCCTGCGGTATTTACTCCACCAAATAAACTCACTACTTTTAGTGAGGTATGCTTTGCATATTCTTTACA
This sequence comes from Pseudoalteromonas sp. BSi20480, assembly GCF_000241365.1. Classification (NCBI taxonomy): domain Bacteria; kingdom Pseudomonadati; phylum Pseudomonadota; class Gammaproteobacteria; order Alteromonadales; family Pseudoalteromonadaceae; genus Pseudoalteromonas; species Pseudoalteromonas sp. BSi20480. The sequence goes on from NZ_BADX01000048.1 coordinate 48,286, forward strand.
GTTATTGGCTATTTGCTCTGCTAATTCTCGTGTTGGTGCTAAAACCAAAGCAGTAGGTGCATTGGTTGTGCTTAAGTCTGATTCAATTAATTTTTGGATAACAGGTAAAGCAAACGCGGCAGTTTTACCGGTACCAGTTTGTGCACTGGCTAAAACGCCTTTACCTTTACGAACAGCTGGAATTGCTGCGCGTTGAATGGGCGTAAGAGTGTGATAGTTGAGTTCGTCTAATGCCTGGATGATTTCAGGTGCGAAACTAAAAGATTTAAAATTCATGCTGTATAACCTACGGCCACATTATCAAGGGTCGCAAATTATACAGTAAAAATGAGCCAACAGTTAGTTTTAAACAATATTACTATTTAAATATTTTGTTTTATAAAAGTACCTTACCTGTAACCCAAGAGTTTCTTTCACAAAGTAGCCGCAATCTCACTTCTCGCAAAAATATTTACCTCATAAAAATTTACAAAATATACTTATTATTAATTTTTTTAAACGTGTTATTGCTCTACAGCTTTCTTATGTATAGAATTCAAGCCCCATTTAAGGGACATTTAAATAAGGATTTAATAATGATAAAAAGATGTTTAACTGCAGCAGTATTAGCAAGTGCTTTCGTAGTAACCCCAGCGCAAGCAGATGTTAACCCATGGCAACAATGTGGTATCGGTGCAATGGTTTTTCCTGATAATGGTACAGCCGCTGCTATCTCAAACATTATTTGGGATTTAGGAACAACAGCTGTTTCTTCAAATGTTTCATCTGTAGAAAGCTGTAAAGGTGCAAACGTTAAAACTGCACAATTTATTCAACAAACATTCCCAATCTTAGAGCAAGAAATTGCACAAGGTGAAGGCGAGTACATCTCAGCAATGCTTAATGTACGTGGTTGTGACAGCGCAGCTCACACGCAAATGATCTCAACAATACGTAATGATTTTGCTCAAACATCTGTAAACGATGCTCAGGCTCTTTACACACTTGTTGAAAGCAACATTGCTAGCCAGTTCTCAGCTAACTGTTCTGCAATATAATATATAAAAGGGCTAATTTAGCCCTTTTAGCTCTTCTACCCCAAGCCCGTTGGGTATTTATGAAAATTCATTCTTCAATAATTTTTATTTTTTTTATTGCTTCGTTTAATATTCAAGCATCAACAACATTAAAACAATTAGCACAACATCCCACATGGCTAAGTTTAGGCCATTACAAAAAACCAGCGTTTAATGAGAGCTATATTACAAACACATCATTTTTTATATCTTCACTGGGAGCAACAAGCCCTTTTGAAGAACTAAAAGCGACTGTGCACAGCTTTAATTCAAATCCATTAACCCAATGCAAATACCCAGCAAGATACACGTGGCTACAAAAACAAGGGCTCACATTTACACAGCCTAAATCCTCCTGTATTGAACTAGAACAATGGCGAGATGAGCAGCCTATACATTCTATAAGCCTAATATTTGCATCGGGTTATATGAGTAACCCCGCATCACTTTATGGGCATTTGTTGTTAAAACTAAATCGGTCATCAGCCAAAAATAATAAACTACTCGATTACAGCATAAACTATGGTGCTCATGTACCGGATAACGAAAATGGACTAGTTTATATAACAAAAGGCTTGTTTGGCGGTTATAAAGCGGGATTTTCAGATCAATTGTTTTACCGCCACCAACATAATTATGGCGAGATAGAACTCAGAGACCTTTGGGAATATAAGTTAGCCTTAAAAAATAACGATACAAGGTTTATTGCTAATCATTTATGGGAAATACTCGGTGCGCAATTCGATTACTATTTTGCTGATGAAAACTGTGCTTTTCATATTGCGCAGCTAATAGAGCTTGTTATAGGAGAGCAGTTAACAAATAACAGTTCGCCTTGGATGATCCCTACAACTGTTTTTTCAAAATTAAATCAGGCAACTTATAACAATAAAAAGCTGGTTCAAGACGTACTCTTTACGCCATCTAGGAGTACTGTTTTTATTGAGTACATGAAAAAGCTGACTGCCAACGAATCAAACATTGCAGAGAAAATATACAAAACACCTGACTTTCTTGAGCAAGATGATTTCATCTCACTCAATATAAAAAGTAAAAAGCGAATTATTGAAACATTATTTGAGCTAGCCCAATTACAGCAAATAAAAAAACACAATATTGACCATATTAAAAGCTTAAAAAAAGCACTTATTAAAACGCGTTTAACGCTCCCAATTGGCAATGAAGTGAACGTTTCATCATATACCCAGCAAGCGCCTCACAAAGGGCAAAAACCGTCAAACATTTCTGTTTCTTCAACACGAGTAAATAAACAACACAACCTAGGGTTAGGATTTAGGCTTAGTTATTTTGATTCCTTAGCGTCAGATGTTGCACGCATTGCGTTTTCTAATTTAGAAATGGTTGATACCGAAGTCTCAATTTTAAACTCTAAGGTGTACCTAGATAAACTACACTTACTGGACCTTGAGTCCTTTTCACCAGCCTACGTTGAATGGCCACAAGAAAATAACTTATCATGGAAAATTAATGCTGGTTTTGAAAGACAGAATACACTTTGCCGAAGCTGCACAAACACGTTTTTAATGGGGGGAATAGGTAAATCTTATCTTACCAACAATAATAAAACCTTAATTTTTACGCTTGCTAACGGGTATATTGGAGATCTCGCTGCTACAGACAAGATTTATGATTCATCGTTAGAACTAGGTGTAATAACAACACTATACTCAGATATAAAATTAAGAGCTTCTCACGAACAATTTATTTTAGGAAATGATGAGAAGTCATCAACTCAAGCTGAAATATCAATTCCAATTAATCAAAATTTTGACATTCGTTTCAGTTATAAGCATGCAAACTTAACAAGCTGGAAATTTAAATTAAATTATTACTGGCAATAAAATAGGCCAAAAGTGAAATCATTTACGCTTCACTTTTGGCTTAAATCTTAATTAAGAAAGAGTTAATACTTCATCGCTGTTAAGTAAACGCGCCTTGCCACCTACTACATCGGCTTCGTTTAACTGATTAATGAGTGGCAACCCTATTTGTTGCTGCTCATCATTCAGTGGCAAATACGGCAATCTAAATACGGGGTTTACCGCGCCCGTCATCATCAATGCCGTGTTTATTGCAATCGGGTTTGGCTCGCAAAACAACCAGTTCATTAAAGGTTGTAATGAGCTATTTAACGCATCATTTTTAGTATCCATTAGCTGGCGAAACAACTCAGGAATAAGATTAGAGGTAACCGATATAACACCGTGGGCTTTGTGTACATGGCGTGCGTCGTGCGCTTCGTCATCGTTACCAGACCAGCACGCAATACCTTGCTGCTCGTAATGTGCAATTCGCTCGTTACCACCGCATTCTTTTACACCAATTAAGTTAGGGTGTTTTGCTAATGGCTCAATAATATCAGGTGTTAAATCTTGCCCTGTGCGCCCTGCTACGTTGTAAATAAACGCAGGGCCTATATCGAGCACGCGTTTAAAGTGCTCTTTTACACCGGCAATAGACGTACGGCCATAATAAGGGTTAATTTGTAGCGCTGCATGCATACCACTTGCAAAGCCATATTTGGTGGCCTTTATTGCCTCGCGCGTATTATTACTGCCTGTATTACCAACAATTAGTAACTGGTTGCCATACTTGTTTGCACTGTGCGCAATAAGCATTAAATGCTCTTCCCAGTTCATTAACTGACCTTCCCCGGTTGTACCACCAACCACAATGCCATCTACACCCGCTGCAATTTGTATTTCGACGAGTTCATCATACTTGACTAAATCTATTTCACCATTAGCTAAATACGGGGTTTTGATAGCAGTAATTAAGCTTGCTTGTTTAATTTGTTCTAGGGTGCGCATAAAAATTCATTATTTATAAAACTTGCGCTATTTGTAACATACTTACACGCATTTTTGCAGGTCTAAGCTAATAATAAACGTAAAATGGCTTGTGTTATTTAGTTTGATAATACAAAATATAAACACTGTATATTTAAACAGTATTTGTATTTTTAACTTTAGGCGAGCCATTATGCGTTTATCTGACTACTTAGCCACTCATTTTTATACCACCGATGAGCTTTGCCATGCTTTAAATATTGACGCCGAACAGCTAGATACGTGGCAGCAGCAAAGCATTTTTCCTAAACCAAGTTATTGTATAAAAAGCCAACTAAGTTGTAGCTCGTACTCTGGTTTGTATGAATGTGAAGAGTACGATGATTATTACCCGCGAGGTTGTGTAAATTGGGGGCAAGGGCTAATAAAACAAAAAATTGAATCCTCAAGCAATGCCTTTAATTACTTTGCGCAGCAGTACACAGCAAGCCTGAGTAAACTTGCTCAGCAAGGCTTTAATTTTAATGAAGAATTATTTGGCTGCGAAATAGACGAGCATTTACAGCAAGTGTGGCAACAGTTTTTATGCAGCAAATACGGTGTACTGACACAAAACGGGTTAATTGACGAAATAGTATGTGTGGATATAGGCCGCTTGCTGGTAGACGATATTACTGAATTGCGCACTAAAGGAAGTTTAAACCAACAAGAGCGTACGCAGCTGCACCCCGCGATGAAACTGCTCAATAAAGCATTAGGGCACGGGGCTGATCACGAAAAACAACACACATTGCGTGCCCGTTACATAGATGCACTTATTTTAAAGTACGATTTATCGATTAAATAAATACGGCTGAGATTTATACAAGTTTGGGGTTTAAAATACAGAGTAACGCAAATGGCGATATATGTTTACGTCGCCACTGTATTTTACTAACTAATAAGAGTGCTTTTTACTAGCCAATGGTGTTGTAAACGTCAATATTACTGCTTGTTAGAAGCCCGGTAACTTGTGTTCCAAAAGCTTTAAAATGTGGCTCGTTTTTGTGCGATTCAAAATGCTCATCTGATGCCCACTGTTCAGTCACTAAATAAGTCGTTTGCTGCGCGTCACTTTTTACCGATAGCTCATAACGTAGACAGCCAACTTCTTGGCGCGAGTACTTTTGTAGATTTTCGAGTGCGCTTAATACAACTTCTGCATCAATATTTTTGCTCGCGATTGTGGCAATTACCGTTAACATGATCAGTCCTTTTTAAAAAACAAAGGTGCAGTTTTGCTACACCTAATGTTGTTTTGCGTATTTTATTACTGATCCCACTGCGGCGCAAAATCAGGCGTTGCTTGGCGGTCGCCACAATCAAGTGCATCAATACGGGCAATGTCTTCATCGTCTAACTTAACATGGTCGTTAAAGTTATCTTCCAAGTTTTTACGCTTGGTTGACGATGGAATAGTAGTCATATCATTTGCGTTTTCCCAAGCAATTACAATTTGCGCAGGTGAAGCGTTATGCTTATTCGCTATATCAAGAATCGTTTCATCTTTTAGTACTTTACCGACCACAAACGGCATATAAGCCGTTACGTGTATACCGTGCTGAGCGCAAAACGCACGTAATTTTGTATTGGTTAAGTACGGATGTACCTCAACTTGGTTAGTAAATATTTCACGCGAGTCTAGCGTTTGCATTGCTTCGTTTAAGTTTGCAATAGTGAAATTAGACACGCCAATATGTTTTGTTAAACCAAGCTGTTTAGCTTTTAAAAGCTCAGTTAGGTACTCACTCATTGGCTCATCGTTTGATGGCGCAGGCCAATGAATAAGCAATAAATCAACAGAGTCTACTTGCAGCTTTTCTAAAGACTTTTCTACGCTTGCAATAAAATCAGTTTTATTGAGTTTGTTATTCCACACTTTAGTCGTTAAAAATATTTCGCTGCGCGGAATGTTACTATCTTTTATAGCTTGGCCTACTTGCTCTTCGTTACCATAAATTTGCGCTGTGTCTATATGGCGAAACCCGACATCTAATGCCATTTTTACCGAGTTGTATGCAGTATCGCCTTCTAAACGAAATGTTCCAACACCTAAATTCGGCATTTCAATTACACGTTGTGTCATGAATCTATCCTTATACGTTGGTTTAAAATACAGCTATTGAATAGCGTTAAAAAATACACCTTTTACTTTCTCAAAAAATAACCTCACAGTAGCTATGAGGTTATAAAAATGCGTTTCAAGGGTTTAATGATACAAAGTTTACACTTTATGCTCGCTGAATTTCACACTTATCGAGCAAGCCACTGTAACGAGTCACTATAAGTGCCAATACAGAAATGACGGCGCCTATCCATGCTGTGTCTCGCAGAGTCATACTTTCCACTACGCTTCCACCAATGATTGAGCCAAGTGCAATACCAATATTAAAAGCGGCTATATTTAATCCAGATGCAACATCCACAGCATTAGGTGTATGTTTTTGTGCTTGTTTTACAACGTAAAGCTGTAAGCCTGGCACGTTACCAAACGCAAAGGCGCCCCAAACTAAAATGGTAAGTACGGCAGCTACTTTATTATCCATGGTAAATGTAAGTGCCAATAAAATAATGCTAAGAGCACTAAATATAATACTGAGTGCACTTATTGGTCCGCGTTTATCCGCAAGTTTTCCACCCCAAATATTGCCTACCGCTACAGATGCACCATAAACCAGCATAATTAAACCAATAGCTGAGGGTGCAAAGCCAGTTTCCTGCTCTAAAATCGGCGCTAAATAAGTAAATGCTGTAAACGTGCCGCCATAGCCTAAAATAGTCATTAAATATACGAGTAATAAGCGCGGTTTAACAATAACCTGAAGCTGTTCTTTAAAGGTTGCAGGGATAGACTGCTTCAAGTTTTTGGGTACCAAAATAGCACTTCCTACCAAAGCAATTAAGCCCAACACTGATACCACTAAAAATGTTGCACGCCAGCCAAAATGCTGGCCTATCCACGTTCCTAATGGCACTCCTGTTACAAGTGCAACCGTGAGTCCCGTAAACATAATTGCAATAGCGCTGGCCTCTTTATCTTTACTTACTAAGCTTGTGGCAATCATAGAACCAATTGAGAAAAACACCCCGTGGGCTAAGCCTGTTAAAATACGCGCAAGTATTAATGTTTCATAACTTGGCGCTTGCCATGCTAATAAATTCCCCAGCACAAATAAGCCCATTAAGCTTATAAGTACAATTTTACGATTCCATTTCCCGGTGAGTGCAGTAAGTACCGGTGCACCAATAGCCACACCTACCGCATATAAACTCACTAGCAAACCCGCTGAAGGTAGGCTTACGCCTAAATCGTTTGCAATAGTAGGCACTAATCCCACTATTACAAACTCGGTTGTTCCTATTGCAAATGCGCTTAAGGTGAGCGCCCACAAAGCCAATGGCATAATTAAATCCTCATTATTAGTTAAGACTTACAGTTTGACTAAAAATGTGTTTGCAAAAAATAGCATTAGTGACAAAATACTTTTGTAATAAATGCAAAAGTAAGGTGCTAAAATATGGCTCAGCATGCAAAAACCGAAGACTTAGAAATGTTTTTAACGGTAGTAGATAGCGGGAGTTTTTCAGCAGCCGCGAACTTGCTTAATCAGCAAGTAGCAAAAGTGTCGCGTGCCGTGTCTCGTCTTGAAAATACGCTACAATGTACGTTACTAAACAGGACCACCCGCCGATTAGAGCTAACCGAAGAGGGCCATACCTTTATTAAATATGCTCGTGATGGCTTAAACACCTTACAAACCGGCGAAGAGGCAATCAAACTGTTAAAACAGTCGCCCAGTGGAAAGTTACGTATTGATGCAGCAAGCCCTTTTGTACTGCATCAATTGGTACCTTTGATTGCTGAGTTTAATATGCAGTACCCCCACATTACGCTTGATATTACCTCTCACGACAGCATTATTGATTTACTAGAGCATAAAACTGACCTAGCCATACGTATTGGTGATTTAAAAGATTCAAACCTGTATGCAAAAAAGTTGGGGGCCAGTAAATTGCATTTGGTCGCAAGCCCTGAGTATTTGAAAAACGCACCTGAACTTACTCAAGCAAGCGATTTGGGCCAACATAAACTTATCGGCTTTACCGACTCACCCGCGCTCAATAACTGGCCTCTTAACATACCCTCAAAGCTTTCGTTTGAAATCACAGCAAGCAGCGGCGAAACAATTAGACAACTATGTATAGCAAACCAAGGCATTGCTTTACTCTCGCATTTTATGATTGGAAACGATTTAAAAGCTGGTAGGTTAGTCAATGTTTTACCAAATAGTATTAAAACACCAAACCACCGAGAAGATATACAAGCCGTTTATTACAAAAACAGTGCGGTGTCGTCTCGCATTGTTGCATTTTTAGATTTTATAAAACCAAAGCTTGCATTATAAGTGGCCTTTTTACGCTTTTAATCAGTATAAACAGACTTATAATTAATAAAGGATTGATATGGACTCGTTAACACAGGTTGCTTTGGGTAGTGCTGTAGGCTTCGCCGTGCTAGGCAATAAAATTGGTCGTAAAGCGGTATTTTGGGGTGCAGCGCTTGGCACCTTGCCCGACTTAGATGTTTTTTTACCTTATGGCGGCCCTGTAGAGTCATTTACTTATCATCGCGGTTTTAGCCATTCCTTCTTTATCCATTTATTAATAAGCCCACTTATCGTATGGCTTATATTAAAATTACACTCTGGCATGCAAACTTACAAAGTGAGATGGTTTTGGTTAGTGTTTTTGTGCTTATCAACCCACGCATTGCTAGATAGTTTTACCGTATATGGCACCCAATTAATGTGGCCGTTTACTGAGTACCCTTTTGCGTTATCAAATATGTTTATAATTGATCCCCTTTATACACTTCCATTATTGCTAGGATTGGTGTGTACGTTACTTCCTAAAGTATCATCAAACACCGCCTACAAAATTAATAGTATTGCGCTTGGATTAAGCTCACTTTATTTATGTACGTCTTTTGCATTGAAAGTCATGATTGATGACAAAGTAAAAACGGCGCTAAACAACAAAAACATTACGTCTGAGAAGTATATAAGCACACCAGCGCCACTTACTACCTTGCTTTGGCGAGTCGTTGTTATGTCTGACGATCATTACTATGAAGGCTATGCCTCTGTATTTGATGAACCCGACGAGGTAACACTTAGTGCATATCCTACAAATCCCTCGCTATTAAATAACATTAAAAATGAATGGGGTGTAAAACGCTTGCAATGGTTTACAAAAGGGTTCTATTCAGTAAGAGAGCAGCAAAACAAAGTGATTTTGTCAGACTTACGCATGGGAATGGAATGTCAGTATGTGTTTAATTTTCAAGTAGGTGAAATAAATTTAGAGGGAGTCACAGCCAGTAATTTTGACAAAATAAGTCAACGTCCAAGCTTCAATGATATGGATAAAATATGGGATAGAATTTGGCAACCCAGCAATTCACCCCTCAACAATACATGCAACAACGATACTAATCATTAAATAGTGTTATCGTCCCCAAACAGCTGAGTTCTATTTTTACCAAGCGATTTTGCTTGGTAAACAGCGTTGTCTGCTTGTGTAAATAAATCTATAAATGTGTTTATTGTATTACTTATGGTCATACCTATACTCACAGTCACAGGCTTATTATCGACTAATATGTCCGCAATAATGGCATGCAATCTATTACAAAATAGTAAGGCCCCTTTTTTATCTGTGTCTGGTAGCATGATTAAAAATTCTTCACCACCATAGCGGGAAATTAAATCTGTTTGTCGTCCAAAACTTTTTAGTGCTTGCCCAAGCTCTTTTAAAACTCGGTCACCTTCTAAATGACCAAAAGTATCGTTAATTATTTTAAAGTCATCTATATCTATAACAAGTAACGCAATTGTTTGCTTTGACCTTAACGATTGGTCCAATAACAACCCACTTCGGTAATTCATTTCTCTTCTGTTTAATAAGCCTGTTAGCTCATCGGTTGCTGCTAAAGACTTTAGTTTTTCAGCTTGCTCTTCTAACTTTTCTCGTGTTTTTATCAACTCATCGTAAAGCTGGTCTTGCTTAATTGCATTAAACAAACTCCAGAACACCAATCCCTCTTCATTTATATGCGCGTTAATAGTCATCGGGGTTTTTCGCCCTTGCCCATTAAAAATGATCAACTGCATTTCTTCAGACTTTTTCTCATGAAGTACGGTGGGAATAAGGTAGCTTTGAAAAAAAATTCTTGACGATTTTGTCAAAATTTTATTTATATTTTGACCCACTAACTCGTCCGGCTTCCAAAGTAAGTGGCTTTCAAAATAGTTGTTTACATAAACAATTGTATTTTTAGAGTCAGTTATTAAAGCACCGCATAGAAAGCAGTCAACTGAATAAGTTGTTGGTGTTACATTATTTGGGTTGAATTTACTCACACCAATTACTGCATGTAATTAATAATAGATTCACTTACAATCTCGGGATGAGTCATTTGTAAACAATGACCTTGGGCGGCTATAACAATGAGCGAGCTGGTTTCTATCTCTTGTTTTACGAACTCACCAACAGATACATCCGCCAAAGCATCATCTTGGCTTTGCAAAATTAATGTAGGTTGTTTTATTTTCTTTAATAGAAAACGATAGTCAGAAAAAAACGTCGCCTCTGCGAAATTTTTGGCTATAACAGGATCGGTAGAACAAAAACTACCTGAAAGCTCGCCAATCAACTCAGCCGAGTTAGCATTACCTACAACTAAAGGTGCAAGGTAATCAGCCCAACCGATATAATTTTTATCCATTAAGCTTAATAATTCTTGCAAGTCTTCTTTATCAAAGCCACCTTGGTAATCTGGCGGGAAATTTAAAAAGCAAGGCGAGGGGCATACCATAATTAACTTACTAATTAAATCAGGCCTTTCAAAAGCAGCCAAGGCACCAATCATACTACTGACAGAATGGCCAACAAATACTACATCCGATAAATTTAACTCTGTGCACACCTCTATTACATCTAAGGCATAACCTTCTAGTTTTTTGTATCGTTGTTTGTTGTATTGAGATATGTCTGAATTACCTGAACCCACATAATCAAACAGTACAATTTTAAACTGCTTTTCTAAATAAGGAGTTAAAAAACGCCACATGTTTTGGTCACATCCAAATCCATGTCCAAATAGCAATGTTTTAGAGCCGCTACCAATTACCTTTACATTGTTTCTCGTTTTTATCGATTCTGAATTTAGCACTTTAAAGCACGCCTTTATCTGTAATATAAGTAATGTTATCGACAAAATGTTAAAAGCTAACTTGTATTAACTCTTACTCAAATTAACCGCCGTATAATCTTTATCAATAAATCTTAGTATACAACCAATACAAGCTATTAATTAAATAAAGATTTAATTTTGATGTTCGTATTGGCCTCTATATACCTCAAATACTTTTAAAACAGTATGTTGGTCTTTTGATAGATTATCGTACCAGTCATCAAATAATTCATCATTTTCTTGCTCGCTCAACGCCATATAATGAGCTAGTAGCTCAATAATGTCGTTATTATCGCAGCCAAGATGGTTAACTTGCTGTGCTAAGGCACTATGGTCGCGCTCTCTTAAGGTCTCCATTACCCCTTGATCTATTTGTTCTTGTTGTATTGCGTCGCTCATAAAATACCTCAGTATCTACTGTAAATATGTTTAACTATTTTTATTGTTGTGTTTATAGTTATAACAGCCTAAACATGAATAGCCAGTATTTTTGAACTAAGTGATTACTTTTTGATTTATTTGTTTAAATAGCCACCAAGAGTGCTTATAAAAGCATCACATATTGAAAAACCAATAAAAAACACACCAAATTACAACTCGTAATTGTTGTGTTTATAGCTATCTAAAAACGTCGTATTTTAGGGTGAGCGGCAAGGCAAGGGTATTAAAATGAAAGAGGTAACACGTTAAAGTTACCTACATATTGGTGAATTTATTTTACAACAACAGAAAACTCAGGCACAGCTTGAATTACTTTTTTAACAGTACATGTATTTACTGCCGCAATTAATGCTTTTTTATACTTTTGAGGAAAACCATCAGGCAAATTAATTTCGATTGAAAATAACTTTTTACCATTTTCATCTACATTTTCGTTGTTTTGTGTAAGTGTCATACCTTCTGTAGAAATGTCACGTTGCTCACAAAATTTTCGCGCATAAAACCCTGCACACAAAACCATACTCACTAAAAAGTAGTCAAATGGTTCTGGGTGCTCTGCACCACCACCAGCCGAAATACTCTGATCGCTAATGACTTCCAAATCACCAAATTTAGCACTTTGCTTTTGGCCTTCTAATAATGAAACCGAAATTTCCATAACTATTCCTTACTTTCCAAACAATAATTCAAAAAAGCCTGGTGGCTCATGTAGTTTATGATATTTTTTTCGTAAATCATCAATGCGTTTAAGCGGTACTTTAGCAGCAGTAAGCCCTTGCTGATTAGCCGCTTTTTTTGCAAGCCTTGCTTGTGTAAGCACTTTATCAAGCCCCTTAACCGACTGTTCGGGCTTCTTGTAAAACTTTGCCGTTTTGCTTACTTCCACCAGCTTAATAAATTCATCAATTGCGGTATTAAACTCTGTTAACTGGCTAGCTTGTACCGCTTTTTTATAAGCAAGCCCTGTGTTTTTCATGTTTAATTCTAGATCAATAGTCTCGCTAGCATAACTGAGCGAGCTAAATAAAATTACAATAATGAGGTAAGTGTATTTCATGAAAAGCCCTAATAAAACTGATAATACAAATTGTATCAAGTAAACAGAATAAAGTAACGAATCAGCAATCACTCTTTATATGCTGTAAAGGGGGTTTACAGCATATTATTGGTAATTGTCAGCATTAAGTTAAAATCAAATAACTACCTATCTTACTAACATTGAATATATCTAGATCAACAAATGAATAACGACACATTTAATAAAGATGATGAAATTTACTCAATTTAAACATTTATTTTAATAACACCATTGAACGCCCCGCTCGCTAAATCAGCAAAAATATACATTTAAGTAACTTAATAGCACAATTAACAAACACACCTGTTAATTACATATGCAATTAAACTAGCATTTTGATGAGTCAAATAAACAGCAAATAGATCAAAAATACCGCGTCAATTTTAATATTAATAACTCAATGTAAACAACGCAGCTAAAAAAGGTAACAACCAAGAAAGCCCCATCTTATTGTCATCATAATTTAAACAAAAGTAACAACTTAAAACACTATAAATAAAATTAATTTCAAACCTTAATACAACAATATAGGGGCTTTCAGAGGGTTTAATCTTATTTACGAGCGTGTAATAATCGTTAGTTCTTTAGCCAAATGTGATGACAATGTTGCTATTTAACTATGCCAATTTTGTTAAGCATTTTTTCATAACAAACACCCATTAGGGAACTCATGAAACATTATTCTTTAATTTCCAACAGCATTAAATGTGCACTACTAACCGCTGCTGCAACAGCGAGTAGCACAGTATTAGCTCAAGATGAGCAGATAGCAAAAAAAATAGAGCGTGTTGAAGTAACAGGCTCTCGCATATTACGTGAAGGTGCTATTGCACCGGCTCCCGTAACAGTTATTACTGGCGATCAACTAATAAATAGTGGCGCCGTTAATATTGGTGAAGCATTAAACAACCTCCCTGCACTGGGTAGTACTTACTCAATGGCTAATTCTGGTCGCTTTATAGGTACTGCAGGTTTAAACATTCTTGATTTACGTAATATGGGAACAGACCGTACACTTGTACTTGTAAACGGTAAACGCCACGTATCAAGTTCTGCGGGCTCACAATCTGTTGATACCAATACAATACCAAGTGTATGGATTGAACGCGTTGAAATTATTACTGGTGGCGCCTCTGCTGTATATGGTGCTGACGCCGTAACGGGTGTAGTTAACTTTATTTTAAAAGATAATATTGAAGGTTTAGATGTAAGCCTAACCCGTGGCTTTGCCGACCTAAATAGCTATAACAACAAAAAAGCGACTTTTTCATACGGTTCAAACTTTAATGATGATCTTGGTAATGCAGCTTTTGCAGTAGAGTACTCTTCACAAGAGTCGTTAAATGCTTTAGACCACCCTTGGACTAGCACATCGTTCAGAAGCCTTCGTAATCAGGCACAAACCGATGAAAACAAAGACAGCGCAGACTTTCCAGACAAAATACTAACACCTAACGCTGGTTACTACGCGATCAACAACGCAGGTGTTTATGCATTAGAAAATGGTTACACAAATAGCTTCAACCCAGATAGTACCGCTCGCGATTTATACATTGGTGACAATGTTGACGGCCTTTCATGTGCTAACTGTGACTTTTTTAACCTAGGTCAGTTTGAAGAAATTCAACCTGAGTTTGAACGTTACAACGTAAACTTTAAAGTTAACTACGATGTGACTGATGATTTAAATGGTTACTTCGACGCTAAATATGTAAATAGCCAAGGCGAAAGCATAGGCCAACCTGCGTTTTTCTTTTTTGACAGCGACAACAGCATTAAGCTAGATAACCCATACCTAGACCCAAGCATTAAAGCGCGTATGGAAGAAGAAGGTGTTGAGTCAATCATGGTTAACCGCATGATGACTGACTTGGGCCGCCGCGTTGAAAACAACACCCGTGAAACAACCCGTTTTGTTACAGGCTTACAAGGCACTGTATTTGAAGATTGGGAACTAGATACATCAATCGTATACGGTAAAACAGAATTAGAGCGCGAAAATGGCGCTAACATGATTTTAGCAAACTACTTTAATGCGCTTGATGCCGTTGAAGATGCAAACGGTAATATTGTGTGTCGTAGCGCAGAGGCGCAAGCTGATGGCTGTGTACCTGTTAATATTATGGGCTTTGGCGCACCAAGCCAACAAGCCATTGATTACATGAACACAGTGTCTATTGGCGACTCCACCATTGAGCAAACTGTTGTATCAGCTTCGCTTGCAAACGGCACTATTTTTGAGCTACCAGCCGGTTATGTAGGTATTGCTTTTGGCGCAGAGTATCGTAAAGAAGAAAGCGAAACGAACGAGCCAGATAACGCAGAAGGTACATTTTTTAACGCACTAGGCGAAGATAAAGGCTCGTTTAACGTGCGTGAAGTGTTTTTTGAAGCTTCAATGCCTATCTTAACTGATTTACCGCTTATTCAAGACTTAGTGTTTGATACCGCGGTACGCCATGCCGATTACAGTACTATTGGCGAAGCAACTAGCTGGAAACTAGGCCTTGATTGGACAGTAAACGACGAGCTACGCGTGCGTGTAACGCAATCTGCTGCCCTTAGAGCGCCTAATATTGGTGAAGTTTTTGGCGCACCTAGCCAAACTTTCTACAGTGTTGACGATCCATGTCGTGCTGAAAACCTAAATGACTTGTCAAACAGCACGACCCGCCGCGCTAACTGTGCCGCATTAGGTGTAGCAAACGATTTTAACTCAGACTACGATTCAGCGTCTTTAAATGGCTTAACAAGCGGTAACCGTGACGTAAAAGGTGAAGAGTCAACAAGTACAACGGTAGGTATTGTTTACCAACCAGAGTTTATTGACAACGCAGTATTAACTATCGATTACTGGGAAATTGAACTTGAAGATGCCATTGATACAATCAGCGCGCAAGATATTCTTGACCGCTGTGTAGACAGCACTACTGGGATCAACAACCAGTACTGTAACTTAATTACGCGCAATGCAAACAGCGAAATTTCGTTAATCCAAAACTCTGTATTAAACGTGGCGGGTCAAAAAGCATCGGGTGTTGATTTCGAACTAGGCTACGATTTTGAAGCCCTAGAAGGTAGCTTTAAAACACGTTTAATTGGTACTTACTTAATTGAACGAAAAGACTACCCTTTCCAAGATGATCCAAGCAACTTTATTGAAGCAGCAGGTACTTCTGGCGAAGCTAAATGGCAAGCAAATCTATCTGTAAGCTACTCAATTGACCGCTTTTTCAGCACTGTTGAAACACGCTTTATTGACGAAGTAGACCTTTATACAAATGTTGAACTTGCTCAAAACTCAAACCCTAATAGCAACATGAGCTACGGTAAATACTTTATTACCGATATGACTGTAGGTTACAGCTTCGATAGCGGTGTTGGCGTTAAAGTAGGTGTAGATAACCTATTTAACCGTGAACTACCATACGGTACACGCGGTACAGGCGCCGGTAGCGCAAGCTACGATAACATTGGCCGCTTTGGTTATGTAAGCTTTTCTTACAAGCTTTAATTTAAAGTGAATAATAGGCCAGGCAACGCTTGCCCGGCCTATTTGTTATTTTATATTACTTAGCCAAACACATTGATACGGTTCAAGTTCAATCGTTAACTGCCCTTCCTCTATTGTTTTTCCTGACACTAAGTCAAACCACTGCTGAGTATTAATTAAATTTAAGTCAGCTAATAAAAGTGTTTGCGGTTTATCGCTAATATTAAATACACAAAAAATACTTTGCCTGCGGTCTATACTCTGGCGCCAAAAGCCAAATAATCCACCAGAAAGATGTAACGTAAACTGAGTGGCATTAGGATGGAATGCACGTTGTTTTTTGCGCACACCTAATAAGTTTTTAATTGAAGTGAACACTTTGTGATGATGGCTGTATTTTTCGCCAATTGCGGCTAACAGTTTTGATTCTTGCCAACGATGACGATTAATTGCCCTGTTGTGTTGCGAGTTTTCAAAACGTTCATAATCATTGGTTGTGGCAAGTAAACTATGAATATATAAGCCAGGTATCCCCTCAAGCGCGAACATAATGGCATGCGCGCACATAAAACGCTCAAAGCCAAATTTGTCAGGCCCATTATGTGTTCCTTGCATTGCATCAAATAACGCAATATTTAACTCATATGGTGTATGGGTGCCATCATTACTGGTTCGCATTGAAACGCGACCACCAAATTGCATGGTTGTACTGACCAGCGACGCCACTTCAGTTGGCTGTAATAATCCCTCAATTGGACGAAGCCCTATACCATCATGAGACGCAATAAAATTAAAGTATGCGGTACCGTTTTGCGCAGGTGGCATGCTCATCATCCAATGCTTGAGTGCCGAACTATCACCACTTAATAAGGTATGCAGTAGTAACGGAGGTAAAGCAAAGTTATAAATAGCATGCGCTTCATTGGCATTACCAAAATACGACAGGTTTTCTTGGTTTGGTATATTTGTCTCAGTGATGATCACCACACTTGGCTCAACATGCTCAATAAGCGTGCGCATTAGCCTAACGGCTTCGTGGGTTTGTGGCAGGTTAATACAGCTTGTATTAAGTTGTTTCCATAAAAACGCCACTGCATCGAGCCTAAAAAGCCTCACACCGTTATCTAAATAATGACGAATAATGCCTACAAACTCTTTCAAAACCTCCGGGTTTGCAAAATCAAAGTCAACTTGATCATGGCTAAACGTACACCATACATGCTTTTCACCACTGGGAGTTGTTACTGTATTGAGTAAAGACGATGTGCGCGGACGAACAACTTGGCTTAAATCATCGCTTAAGCTTGCAGTTTTAAAGTAATCTTTGCCAGGGTGTAGATCATTTAAAAAATTTTCAAACCAAACGCTTCGACTAGAGCAATGGTTAATAACTAAATCAGCCATTAGCTTTACATCTTTAGCAATGCGTTTTATGTCTTCCCAATCACCTAACGACTCGTTGACTTGCACGTAGTTCATCACCGCAAACCCCTCGTCAGAGCTATACGGGTAAAAAGGTAAAATATGCAGGGCGTTAATTTGCATATCGCACTGCTCTTTTATAAATCGATGCAAGGTTTTTAGTGGGGCTTCGATTGGGTTTGCTACCGCAAACTCAGTGCCGTCGTGCTTTATAATCGAATCACCATAAGCAATCAGTACAATGTCTTGCTCATCCCATCGGTTAGTGTGTGGAGTTGGGTCGCGAAGTGGACTGTCACCTAAAATAATTTTAATGAGTTGCTGTGCAAACTCTGCTATCGATATAGGCAGCTCAACATCTTGGTAAATAATGTGTAGGTGCTGCTCTACTCGCTGTAAAAATAATTCATTCACTGTACTCACACGCGACTCCTTTAACCGTTTTTATATTTATTTTTTTAACTTAACTGTATTCTTCGTTATCGAGCTCTACCGCCTCTTTTAAACGTTCAAATACATCAGGCATAGCCGATACCACTCGGTTCCAACTTGGCACAAATGGCGCTTCCATTGGGTTATCTAAAAAGTGTTGGCCTGCTTCCATAATGTTTTGTGCAAACATTTCTACGGCTTTTTCTTCTTGGTGAACATCCAGTGTTAGTCCGTTCATAAGCGCATCATTGTGGTAGGTTTCAATAAAATCTAAGCCAATTCGGTAGTACGTTGCTTTTAATGAACGAATAGTTTCGCTAGTAAATGTCACCCCTTGGGTAGCGAGTTTTCTAAATAATGCCTTCGTAATATCAATCGACATTTTAGACAAACCGGCACTTTGATCGTCAAGCGACAACGCTTGATGTTTGTGATCGTAGTTATCGGCAATATCTACTTGGCATAAACGGTTATGCGAATAGTTTCGATACATTTCACTCAATACGCCTATTTCAAGCCCCCAGTCACTTGGAATACGAATATCGTTTAATACGTCGCGCCTAAACGAAAACTCACCCGCTAATGGGTACCTAAACGAATCCATATATTCAAGGTAGTCTGTATTACCTAAAATGGTTTTAAATGAGCGCAACAAAGGTGTGACTAATAAACGCGATACGCGCCCATTAATTTTGCCGTTGGCTGTACGCGGGTAAAATCCTTTACAAAACTCGTAGTTAAAACGAGGGTGTGCAACCGGATAAATAAGACGTGCAAGTAAGCTTCTGTCATAGGTTAAAATATCGCAGTCATGAAGCGCTATAGACTCAACCTCGGCGGTTGCAAGCTTATAACCCATGCAATACCAAACGTTACGCCCTTTACCCAGCTCTCTTGGTGCAACGCCTAATTCTTGAAGCTCTTTATCAAGTGCTTGCAAACGTGGGCCGTCGTTCCACAACACTTTGTGATTTTGGTTTAACTCTTTAAAAAAACCAAGTGCATGGCGGTATTGCTGCTCATCGGCTCTATCTAAGCCAATTGTTATTTGCGACAAGTACGGCACTTCTCTTAACTCTTTTATTATATTTTGTAGTGCAGGACCTTCTAGCTCACTAAATAAAGAAGGAAGAATTAGTCCCATAGGGCGTTGTTTACTAAAGCTTATTAGCTCTTCTTCTAGTGCTTCAATCGGTCTATCTGCAATATTGTGTAAAGTCGTGATAATGCCATTTTGATAAAAATCAGCCATGTGATTTTTGCTCCTCAATAGTATTTAAAATGCTGCTAATGCTTGGCAATGTTGTTATTTCTTCAACCCAGCCCTGCGGCGCGGGCGATTGAGAATAACGTGCCTTGTTATGCGATAATTTAACCGGCTTTTTACTGCTTGGGTTATTGATGATGATGGCGATATCAGCGTGTTCTAACATCTGCTTATCGTTGTCGCTATCACCTAGGGCTATTACTGTGAGAGGCTTTCTAAAATGTTGAGCAAATTGTTTAACTAACCACTGCTGCGCAGCGCTTTTATCTGTATTTTTAGCAATATGAATAAATCGGCCACCTATCTTTATTTCGTAGCCAAGTGCTGTTACGTCATTTACAAAGGTATCGAGTAATTCATCACTGCCATACCAGTACAAAGGATCGGAGTAATCGCGTGTTTGAGCGCGCCTAGCTTGCGCATTGTTTAATCCGGTAAGCTCGCTTATTTGCTCGCTGCTTAACTCACTAAATAATTTATAGTGTGCTTTATATTGTGCATCTAATGAGTCTAAATCACTTAACAAGCTTGATAGCGGAGACGCTAAGGCGTAACACCAATAACCTGCCACTTCTTTACAGCCTATTGGCTTAAGCTCAAAATAGTTTTGCGGTACAAATACTGCTGCGCCATTTTCAACAATAAAAGGTTGCTGAATGTTTAACTCGTTTTTTATTTCAACCACTTCGCAAAATGTTTTGCTGGTATTAAATACCACAGGAATGTGTGCGCTTTGTAACTGCTGAAGTAGCTCACTTACATTGTTTGTGTTGTAATCTGTATGGTCGAGTAAAGTACCGTCTAAGTCAGTAAAAATAATAGGCTGTAAGGTATCATCACTTGTTAAGTGCATGCTTACTATGTCTCGATTGCTATCAAGCTCAATGAGTGCGTTTGCTTTGCGACTCAATGTATTTAAGTTTTCACGCGTTATACGCTCAAAGTGAGAAATAAAATAAACTAACTGCTCGTCTGTCATCGTGCCTGTACCAACACCACTTTTCGCTATTAGCTTTTGTTCTTGCTCTTTTCGCCACGTAAAAACATCTGAAAAGCTAGGCGCTTTGAGCATAATTTTATAATCTATTTTATTAAAAATAGATTTATATTCGTTTGCTAAGCAGCTATTTATACAACGACGCCACACACCTTCTTTATCATTTAATTGTTCTAATTCATTCAGTGGCTCGCTTAGTGAAAATAGCGGCTGTGGCTCGCTTCCTACACACCACCCTTCTAAAAAAACAATATCAACAGGGGCTACATTTTTAACCCAATCTTGCTCTGCAACGCAGTCGTCTTGGTGTTTGTTAAAACGTGGTAATGCTATGCCCACCTCACCGGCTAATAACTGAGTAATTGTTTTATTCATCAGGTCGGTATCGTGTGTACCGGGTACGCCACGTGTTACAAATAAAAGATGTACGTCTTGAGCTAGTTGCTTACGGCTTTCTTTACCTAGATAAAAATCGTCGATTGATAAAGCGACCGTATTTAACGACGTATTGTTGCTAAACCACGTGACTAAAAAGTCTGCAAGGGTTGTTTTGCCGGAGCCTTGGCAACCATTAATGCCAACAAAAATAGGAGTTGATGATTTTTTTGATTCGAGAATGTCATGCGCAAGAGGTACAAAGTACTGCTCACTTAAATATTGATACTTTAAAGGCAGTTGATGCTTTGCTAAAAACGGGGTTATATCCACAATATTGGCCTCTGACATAGTAACTCCTTAAATACATAGTGTTCAGAGTACTAAATGCAGGGACTAGACCAACATTATTTTTATAACCTTTTTAATAGGTTATAAAAAAGGCGCGTTTAAAACGCGCCAAATTGGTGCAAATATTTTAACTAATGTTCAAAGTTAAGCAGCGGTTTGCTCTACTTTGGGGAGTACTAAATTAAGCACTATACCTAAAACGGCACACAAGCTAACGCCCTCTAAACTAAATTGACTGCTGCCTATGTGCATTCCGCCAATGCCACACACTAAAATAAGGGCAACAATACTTAAGTTACGGGGCGCTGTTAAATCATCACCCGACTTAACCAACGTATTGAGTCCAACGACCGCAATCGAACCAAATAATAAAATCATAATACCGCCCATCACAGGCACCGGTATGGTTTGTAACCCAGCCCCCATTTTTGCAATAAATGCCAGAGCAATAGCAATAATAGCGGTCCACATCATTACTTTTGGATTAAAGTTTTTAGTTAGCATTACCGCGCCAGTCACCTCTGAGTACGTGGTGTTTGGCGGGCCTCCAAATAACGATGCTGCAGACGTTGCTAATCCATCACCAAACAAAGTACGGTGCAGACCTGGCTTTTTTAAAAAGTCTTTTTTAGTCACTTGGCTTATAGCCATCATATCGCCTATATGCTCAATAGCTGGCGCAATGGCCACAGGCACCATAAACAAAATAGCCTGCCATTTAAACTCTGGCAGTGTAAAGTTTGGAATAGCAAACCAATGTGCATTACTTACCGCATCAAACTGTACTACCCCCAACGCAAGCGATAAACCATAGCCCGATATTACGCCTGCCAATATAGGAATTAACTTAAATACTCCTTTACCCCACACGGCAAAAATAAGCGTTACCACAAGTGAAAACATGGAAATTAAAATAGCACTGTTGTAATCAATAAGCTGAACGCTGCCATCACCTGTTTTACCCATTGCCATATTAACTGCAACAGGCGCAAGCGCTAAACCTATCACCATAATAACGGGGCCAACAACAACCGGTGGTAAAATTTTATGAAGAGTCGCCACACCTTTAAATTTAACTAACAAACCTAACAACATATAAGCAACACCAGCGGCCATTAATCCGCCCATCGTAGCGGGTACGCCCCACATTTGTGCACCTGCAATAATGGGAGCTATAAACGCAAACGAAGAGGCTAAAAATATTGGTACCTGCCCTTTAGTCACTAATTGAAATAGTAATGTGCCAACACCTGCAGTAAATAGCGCCACACTAGGATCGAGTCCCGTTAATAACGGCACCAGTACCAATGCACCAAATGCAACAAATAGCATTTGTGCGCCGGTTAAAATTGTTTTAATTGAAAACGTTGCGTTACTTTTCACTACACACTCCTAAATTTAAACATTGCTTTTTGCAGTTATAAAGTAATAAACAAACACGAAAAAGGCCTTCCTCAGAAAGCCTCTTTAATGATTGCGTTGCCCATAACGCGAAACACAATTAACGCTAATTAATGACGACTACACCGTACCAAATATTTTATCACCCGCATCACCTAAACCAGGCACTATATATCCTTTCTCGTTTAAGTGGCTATCTACCGCTGCGGTAAATATTTCTACATCAGGGTGAGCTGCTAACGTTTTTTCTACCCCTTCAGGGGCTGCAACTAACACTATAACTTTGATTTCTTTACAGCCCGCTTTTTTTAACATGTCTATTGTGGCAATCATCGAGCCACCTGTTGCAAGCATCGGGTCAATAACCAAGCTAAGACGTTGTTCAATGTTACCAACCAACTTCTCAAAATAAGGAATTGGCTCAAGCGTTTCTTCGTTGCGTTGAAGGCCAACTACGCTCACTTTAGCCGCAGGCAACAACTGCATAACACCATCCATCATACCTAAACCTGCACGTAAGATAGGCACCACTGTAATTTTTTTACCTTTAATATGCTGTACGTTAAGTTTGTTGCCATCCCAACTGGTTATTTCATTGTCTTCAAGGGGAATATTTTTCGTTGCTTCGTACGTTAATAATGTGCCGACTTCTGAGCACAGCTCACGAAAGCTTTTAGTGCTAATGCCGAAAGCGCGCATTAAACCTAATTTATGTTGAACAAGTGGATGAGTAATAACGTGAATAGCCATGATGAAAACCTACTTAGACAATAATTAGCGATATTTTATATTAAAAATGAGCATTTGACCTGTAGTTTTAAACCAATTCTCATACATTGTGCGCAAATATATGTGTTTGTTTGATATTTATGCACAACACAATTGTAAAAGTTTAGCTGTTGGTTTCAAACCAACTAACAACTTGGTCATGCATATAACTATTTATTTTGTAATGCTCCGGGCTCCAGCCAGCTAAAAAAGCGATAAAAATCAGCCCAAGCAGCAGGCCACAACGCTTTCCATTCCTTTGTTACCGCTTGAGCAGGTATATTAGGCTGATACTGAGTTAGCGCATGTTCTAACTCATAAAAATAATAGGTAAGTTCGCTTGTTGCATGAGCATGTAATTCTTCACAGCTATAGCAGCTCGTCATAAAATACATAACATCGACTATACCAACGCCAGCGCCTGTGTACTGAAAGTCGTAACCACGTATCTCATTATTTGAATTAACGGCAAAATTGGCCACTTTAGCATCGCCATGTAGTAACGTTTTATACCTAGCGTGTTCTAACTGGTAAGCTAATTTTTTAGCTGCCGCTTTTATATCAAACTGATTATTAGGGTTTGATACAAGCGCGTTAAATTCATCGGGCCGGGTATTTAAATGCCAATAACACCCTTGCTCCCACAAATCATCATGCTGCTTATTTAAATTAAACGCATGAAAGTGAGCAAGCCACTTTAATATTGGCTTTATATGCAACGAGCTGGCTTGCATAAACCCAAACTGAGTAAAATTTTTAAATACCAGCGCATACTCATCGCCACAATTAATAGCACTCACACATTCAATACTGTTTGCTGTTTTAGGTAAATGCTGGCTGTAATGCTTATAAAAGTTATATTCAACATTATAAGACTGCTGCTTTCTTTTTAATGCAAATTCGCTTTGCTTAATTTTTGGATGGTTTATGTGGCTGGGTATTCTAATCGCCTTTATAACACAAGGCACATTATCAAGCCTGCACTCAATAATACTGCCACACCCGCTCCAAAGCGAGTTAAGTGTTGCACCTATTTCAATATGTTTAAAGTGAGGCTGTAATAAGAAAAGGTAAAATGCCATAGCTGTATTAAGTAATTAATTTTTTGTAGTTTAGCATTAGACGGTATTATTAGTGAAAGTACTTAATTAAACCCAATGCTTTAACAAGCCCACAGCTTTTAATTTAAATGGCACCCTTTTTAATTTTTTAGTTGTGCTTCTCGCTGTCGCATATACATGGCATCTATGATCGAAAAAAGTGCTTTAACATCAATGGTGCTTCCTTGAGATTTAATGCCCCCATCTTTTCCTATTAAAGTAACGGTATTGTTTTTGAGTTGATATTGCTGCCTAACATTTGACATGAACGACTCGGATAACCGACCAGAATAGTTAGTTAAAGCCTCACTTTCTTTCAAAATAAACCAAACTATGTGTCGGTCATTAATCCCTTCTGAACTGTGTTTCATTAGGCTTAATACGTTCTCAGTATCTGTAGGTTTATTTAATATAATCAGGCGATTTTCCCATCGTAAACTGGATAAGTCATTCAATGGAATACTTTCACTAGCATTCGAAAACACGCTGAATACGAGTAATAGAAGGTATTTGAGATATCTCATAACATAGCCTAAAAATAGAGTTTATAAGTAAAATACGTTCTATTTGGCTTTGCGGTTTTGCTTATTTTACTTTTTGCAATCGGGACTGAAAAGTACAAGTGTAATCGATATCATGCGAGCAGCTGCGGGTACAATAATGTGTTTTTCAAGCCAACCTCACTTGTCAATCACCTCTATTGAGATGTTCTTGTACTTCATCCGAAAAACCAGCAATTTGCTCCGAACTTAGTAATCCCTGTAATTTAAACAAACGAAGCTGAAGCATAACTTTCGCTCTCGAATTATAATCAAATATTTCCGACATTTTTTTATCGCAACTATTAATCAACTTATACAAGCTAATGTATTTTTCGTGGTTCGAAAGCGCATCATTATTAATCCTTTCCACGGCGTCATCTAAAGTCATTTTGCAATATCTGTCTAACGTAGCAACCTTTACTTTTTTAAATTGTTTCCAATCTGCTTCCGAAATCATTTTAACCTCTTTAGACCTAACTAGCCTGTAATTAACTTGTTTTAATTTTATTTATCTAGCTTAAACAACCATAACCGAGTCCTATTTGGGTTCAATTAGTTCTACCAATCTTACGAGAAATGTTAGAAGAGGATATACGGTTGTTTTGGTTTTTAAAATCACATACACACCTTGCGCTTTTAAAGAATGAATGCCCAGCGCTTCGGCAATGTCCTTTGACATGACATCGTCTAGTAAGCTTAGTTCTACTACTTTGATTTTGAAATTAACGAGGTAAAACCCTGTCTTTCTAGGTTGGGTATATCTAGGCATTTTAGCCTCCCCAAAGTGATGAGGAGGTGTCCACTAAAACGGGTGAGGAGCATTATCCGACTTCAATCGTTTGTTATACGATGCCCAATTCATTCCGCATTTCCAAAAAGATGAGTTTTTGTAATTCAATAAGCCTTTTACCCTCACCACTTAACTCTGTAGACATATAATCTTGAGAAATTCTATTGGCCTCCTCTGGATCAGTAATGAACTTGGTAGCATTTGTATTCATCCAATTCAGAAACTCAACTGTTTTTTCTTGGGTTAATTCTAGAGACTCTACATATTCATCTAGTAATTCAAGAAGCTTTTCACCAGCTTCAAGCCTTAACCCGTTAATTTCATTTTTAAATGTCAAAAAGATTTCTGATACATCTCCTTGAACTCTTAGCATGCTGCGAATGTAGTCGGCCGTATTCTCTTCAGAGGGATCATTCAAGATATCCATCATTCCTTGTTGAAATCCATCGAATACTGCTTTTCTAGATTTAGCAGTATATGAATCCATCAGAGTATAATATTTTTTATATATTGTTAGTTTGCCTTCATACAGTTTTTTCTGCCTGTCCAAGCCGAATTCTAATTCGCTTTTCAATTTAGCTAATTCTTGATCGTATTCGTGCTTAATTGACTGCTTTAGACGTTCTTTGAACCAGAAAATAACAATGACATTAATAAATGCTGTAACAAAAGTTGATGTGCCAATAATTGCAACTAAGTCCATTTAAACCACCTATTCGT
>NZ_BADX01000047.1:0-18598 GCF_000241365.1 Pseudoalteromonas sp. BSi20480
TTTTTATCAGCTCTTCTAGCAAATTTCCGCTAGGCGGCGCTAATGTACATATGAATTCGCCTTTTTCAATTATGATGTTGACCATTACATTTTGTGTATTTGCGATGTTTTTGGTAGTTAACTTTGTTGCCAGCTCCGCTATTAGAAATAGTGAAACTAAAATGGATGAACTGGTTTTTAGTAAGCCTGTTAATCCTGTCCCTTATCAAACTGGGCGCTTTTTTGGTGCTTACTTAGTGGTGCTGGTTGTATTTTTAACCGTGCCGTTAGGAGTACTTTTAGGGTCGCAGTTTGGCTTATCTGTTGGATGGCTCGATAGTGAGCTAGTGGGTCCAAATAAGTTTGTGTATTACGCTGCACCTTATTTTTATATTGCAGTACCCAGTTTGCTGGTGCTTTCGGCTATTTTTAACAGTGTGGCTGTCTATTTTAAAACCATGATGTCGGTGTATGTCGCAGCCGTTGTTATTTTTATCGCCTATCAAATAGCCAGTGCTTATTTTGATGATTTAGCATTTAGAAATATAGTTGTTTACGCCGACCCATTTGGCTTGGGGTCTTTAATTGATTTGACGCGTTACTGGACTGTGAGTGATAAAAACACAGAAGTGCTAACCCTCACAGGTGACCTTTTAGTTAACCGTATATTGTGGGTTGTACTGGGCTTAGCTATGTTTTTTAGCCTTGGAAAATTAAGTAACCGCATAGTAGCTAAAAAACAGAAAAAGCAATTTAAAGTCTCTGTATTTGTGCAAAATAAACAAGCTGCACTGATTAATAATGCTAAAAATTACAAGTCTGCAGGAGCGAGTACGCAATCGCAGTTAATAATGCGCAGTATATTTGAACTTAAACAAGTAATATTTAGCGCGCCATTTATGATTTTAGCGGGTGTAAGTATTGTAACGCTTATGATCCCGCTGTTTGCTCCCATTGGCGCTTACGGTACAACTAACTGGCCAATTACCGCGAATATGGTCAATATTATTAGCGGTATTTCGGGTTTGTTTTTGTTTGTTATTATCGCTTTTTATAGCGCTGAGCTTGTTTGGCGAGAACGTCAAAGTGGTATGGGCGATATTGTTGACAGCTTTCCAGTACACAACAGTGTTTTTTGGGTATCAAAAATACTGGCGTTAATAACAGCTATTTCAGGCTTGTTTATTGTTGGAATGATACTAACAATCACAGTGCAGTTATTTAAAGGGCAATTTAATTTAGAGTTAGGGCAGTATTTATTCAGGATTGTTTATTTATCGCTTTTACCGTTAATTATGCTTACGGTGCTTGCCTTCTTTTTACAAATTATTAGCCCAAATAAATATGTAGGAATGGGGTTATTTATTTTGTACTACATAGTGCAAATGGTAATGGATTCGTATGGATTTGAACACCATATGTATCATTTTTCGAAAAGCAGTAGCGTACCGTACTCTGATATAAACGGCTATGGACACTTTTTGCAAGCAGCGCATTGGTACACATTGTATTGGGGCGCGTTAAGTCTTGTTTTGGCTATTGTAGGATTTGCGTTATGGCATAGAGGACCTTCACAAACGCTGCGTACACGCCTGTCTATGCTTCGTTATAATATGTCGTTAAAGGGGCAAGTAATTGTTTGTGTTAGTGCACTGGTGTTTGTTGGTGCAGGTTATAACATTTATCACAATACGCGTGTTTTAAACGAATTTATCACAAGCGATGCGTTTCAAGACAAGCAAGTAAGCTATGAAAAACAGTTTGCACAATATAAAGATTTAGCAGTGCCTATGGTGACCGATGTTGACTTAACTGTTGATATTTACCCTAAAAAGCGTGCTTTAAGTGCAGTTGCAAAAATTAAGTTTACTAATACATCTAATGAGCCAATTTCGCGAGTATTGATCACCTCACCGCAACACGCCAAAAGCTGGGATGTAACGATGGCTGGCGGTAAAATTGTTGAAAAATTACCAGCGCTTTATTCTGCATGGTTTGAATTTGATCAGCCCCTTATGCCAGACGAGGTAAGAGAAGGGCAGCTGTCTGTCACTCGCGAGCATACAGGCTTTACCGATAGTGGCTCCGATACACAGTTAGTGGCTAATGGTACGTTTATTAATAATTGGGAGCTTTTTCCTAACTTTGGGTACAACCGTGGTTTACAGGTGGCTGATAAATTTAAGCGCCGTAAACATGACTTACCAGAGCTAGAACGAGCAAATAAACTTGAAGATAGCCAGTACTATACACAAAGTGATTTTGGTCAAGCTACTGGGTTTATTAACTTTAGGGCCAGGGTAACGACCGATGAATCGCAATTTGCGATTACACCTGGTTATTTACAAAGTGAAAGCGTAAAAGATGGGCGCCGAACCTTTGTTTATGAAATGGATGCACCTATTATAAATTTTTATGCGGTGCAGTCGGCTGAATTGGAAAGTAAAAAGGTTGAGCATAATGGTGTAAATATTGAGGTTTATTTCCATAAAAGTCATGCGTGGAATGTTGACCGCATGATTGAATCGGTTCAAGACTCGATAGATTATTTTACACAAGCATTTGGCCCCTATCAGCATAAGCAATTACGTATTATTGAATTTCCTCGCTATCGCTCATTTGCGCAAAGTTTTGCTAATACTGTTCCTTATTCAGAAAGCATTGGTTTTGTTACAGACTCAAGGGATGAAAGTAAAATTGACCTGCCTTATTACGTAACTGCACACGAAGTAGCGCATCAATGGTGGGGTCATCAAGTATCAGGCGCCAATGTAGAGGGGAGTGAAGTTATGTCTGAAACGCTTTCACAATACAGTGCGCTTATGGTGCTTGAAAAACGCTTTGGCCCAGAAAAGCTACGTAAGTTTTTAAAATACGAGCTAGATAGGTACTTAATGGGCCGTACTGGAGAAGCGTTTGAAGAGATGCCACTATATAAAACCCAGGCTCAGCAATACCTTCATTACAATAAAGGATCTGTTGTTATGATGGCGATTTATGATCGCCTAGGTGAAAAACGCCTAAACGCTGCACTTAAGGCATTTTTAAATGAGTTTAGATATCAGTCAACGCCATACCCAACAACACTTGATTTACTAAGTTATTTAAAACAAGACGCAACCCAAGCTGAGCAAAACTTTATTGACGATCAGTTTAAATATATCACTTTGTATGAGCTGGAAATGAAAGAGGTTTCGATTTCAGACGAAGCCGACAGTGAGGGCTTTTACAGTGTTACGTTAAACGTTGAAGCTGTTAAGCAACGTGCTGATGGTCAAGGTGAAGAAACAGAGCAGCCACTCGATGAGTTAATTGATATTGTGTTGTTTAGTGACGATCCTGAAAATCTACTCGCTGAAGATTTTGTGATTTACTCACAAAAACATCAAATAGTAACGGGTACTAATATTATTGAGTTAAAGGTAAAAGAAAAACCTTTATTTGCAGGAGTCGATCCGTACGTAAAACTGGTTGATAAAGATAACGTAAATAACTTAGCTAAGTTTTAATAGCTGACAGCACATTTACTCAAAGGCCGCAATTTTGCGGCCTTTTTTTGTGTAAAAAACTGTTTGAAATCTGTAAGGCTGGCTACATTTTTCGCACAGCTTTTTACTCATTATTTTACTGGTTTACTGTAAGGTTTATTTACTGAAAGTGAGTACCAAGTAAGGACAAACATGAAATCATTAATAATGGGGTTTGTAGTATTAGGCTTAAGCGCCTGTTCTGCGGTTACCATACAGCCACACGCTATCGCAAAAATTACAAGTAAAGCGACCTACGAAGATAGCCGTCCATTTTATTTATGGGGATTAGTAGGAGAGGAACGTGTGGATGTAAAACAGATTTGTACAGATACACAAGCGGCTCAAATGCAGTCGCAACAAACATTTAGCGATGGTGCGTTGGGTTTAATTACGCTAGGCATTTATTCACCACATACCATAAAGGTATGGTGTGAAGAGCAAAATACGCAGGAGGCGTTATGAATCTTAAATTAATTTTAGGCAGTATTACTTTTGCTATGTTAACTGGTTGCACAAATATTTACTTTGATAATGGTGTACCTGAAAAAGTTAATAACCAGTCGCACAATAGTTCTCAGTGGCATCATAATTTTGCTTTAGCTTTGTATGAAGGATCTGATGCGGTTGACTTAAGTGAGCATTGCCCACAAGGGCAATGGCAAACGGTGCACACGTATAAGTCATTTAGTAATGGAGTAGCGGAGGTTGTAGTTAATCAGATAGGCCCGGCTTGGTACCCTAAAACAGTTGAAGTGAGCTGCACTAAGGTACCTTTTAAAGCTGAGTAATAATTTAAATATAACCCAATACAAAGAAAAGATGCTAGGTGCTAAAAAAGGGCCAAATGGCCCTTCAGTTGCAGCAAGTAACACATGTTTGTTTATAGGCTGAAGTCTACAGCGTAAGCAACGTAAACTTTTACATCTGACTCGTCCATATCAGTGTCTGATACGCCAAATGTGAATCCATCTTTTGATACAGACACACCGTAATCAATGATGTCTTCGTCACCAATAAAATCGCCAGAATAATGACCTATGTGTAAAGCCATTTCTGTACCATTGCTGCCTACGGCAAAGCCGTAATCAGCTGTCAAATAAAGTGAATCACCAAAGTCTGTACCGTCGCTACTTGCAGCAGATGTAGCAAGCACTGATGCACCAAAGGTAAAGCCTTCGACACTGATGCTACCGTAAATTTCTGAGAAATCAGCATCTGCACTTGATGCCGCGTCTGGGTAAGCATAATAAATGTAACCTACATCGTAGCTAACACCTTCGCTAATATCGCCACCAAAGCCTGCGTAAAAATCTAGCTCGTAGGTCATTTCGTCAGCCCAAGATGCATTAGATACCCATGTACCAGCATAAAATCCAGATTCGTCAGCGTAATCAATACCACCAGAAATAGCAGCGTCGCCGCCAGTTTGTTCTTGTCCACGCCATAAGTAATTTGAGGTAGCTGCTACATTCGCAGATACTTCAGCATTTACTGCTGTTGATGTAAGTGACGTTGCAGCCATTAATGCCACGGCGCTAAAAGCGATTGTTTTTTTTAGTTTTAACATGTTCCATTTCCCGTTATATGATTTTTTGCATAGGAAGGCTTTTTATTATGAAGTACCGTAGCCTTTTGATTTATGCGTTTTTATTGTTTAACTGAGAATAGAATTGCACTGTGTGTGCCAGCTTGGTTTATTTTGTTTTAAAATTAAATTTTATATTTTATTAACAATGACTTGCGTTTGGGGTGGGTGCTTTAGATTATGCGGAAAAAATATTTTATCGCACATCGCTGGTGCATAAAATAATCAAGCTGCACCATGAAAGTACAGCTTGTTTAGAATTATTTAGCCAAATATGGTGCGCATTAGACTAATTGTTTCGTTTACACTGCGGCCTTTTTGAACTTCGCTGATTATTGAGTCGCGTTTGCTACGAATATGCTCAGGAATATCATCGGCAGCCAAAGCGCGGTCAACTAAAATTTCAGCAGACTCTTTACCTCTGCGTTGTGTTTTACCCGTTTTAGTGGTGCTACGCTTTGGTTTATTAAGTAATTTAATATAGTTAGAGCTATCTGGTGTTTTGTTATCCGCGTAGTAAAAAAAGCACGGAATAAGCGCTTTAATTGACACTAGTTGCTCTTCTAGTTCATTTGAAGCATTTGCCATTTTGTACCATGACATAGCTTGAATGCCTTTTACAATATCTTGCCAGTAACGCTCAAAATCACTATTTTTGAGTTTAGTAACCGCAAGCGCTGAGCATAACGCGTCTAAACGGCTATTTGTAATTGGCGTAAAAATATCAGGGCGACGCATTGCAAGTAGTCTTGTTGCCGGAGCAAGTGTTGGCTTTTCACTGCTATCAGTAAATATTTTGCTATAAGCAGCTACAAACTGTTGGTACTCGTAATGGGTAATATCACCTTCAAGAGGAATATTAGCCAGTGCTTCATCAAACGCACCCGGTAAATCACCAATGAGTTGGTGGAAAACTTTAGCGCTCTTAGTTGATGCAAACCACTCAGCATCAAAATCGTAAGTGCTTGGATCTAGTGAAGCCATATGCTTGCCAGTAAAAGCAAGAAGGTCTTCAGGGATCATGTCTTTTAATGATTGCTCACGAATACTTTTTACGTAACTTGCTAAACGAAGTTGTTCATCAAGTGCAATAACGTCTTTATGTTGCTCTATAAATACACTTACCACAGGCCAAGGGGCTACACGAAGCGTTTTAACTTGTAAAAAGCTAATAGCTGAAATAAGTTGATCATGCAGCTTTTTCAGAACAGGTAGCTGTTGCGGCTCAAGTAAATCGTAGTTAATACGGTCTCTGCTTGCGTTTAATAGCTCGTAACACCAAGGTAAAAAATCATCAGGATGGTTTTCTACTTTCACGGCCATAAGGTTAAGGCTTAATTCTGAAGATTGTTTCAGAATGTTCTGATAGATTTGATTTTCTTGCTCGCCTAGTGTCATTTTTGACGGTGAAATTAGCAGTTTTTTCATGCCTTGTAGATACTCCGGATTTATATATATGTATTAGCATTGTTTATTTTAGCTCAAATACACTAATAACAACAGCGCTGTCCTGCGCGCTGCATTATTATGGTGTTTAAAATCGGGGTTAATCTAACCAGCTCGGTTATTAATCAGTCTCTTCTAATATGAAGAGGCTTTCAACTGATGCGTGAAAATGAGCTGCGATTTTAAGGGCTATAATGACCGATGGCGTAAATCGATTTGTTTCTACAGTGCTTATTGTTTTACGCGATACGCTTATAGCATCGGCAAGTTCTTGCTGCGAAAGCCCTGCCTCTTTACGAAATTTTGCTATGTTATTTTGCACTTTGACTCCTAATCACGGCTCTGCCAAAGAATTGATACGCCATATATTAAACACATTACAGCAAGATAAAACGAGGCCATCATGGTGTGAGACACTTCTAAAGCCAAATCATCTGAGAATAAGTAAACGCCACCCATGCTAAAAAGTAAGCCAAGGACTACATGTTTATAGGCAATGGTGTCGATGGTGTTTAAGTACTCATCTTTGTAGGTAAGGTGGTATTTCATTTTCCATGTAAACCCGCCTCTGATCACAAACATACAGAATGAACCTAAAAAAGCAGCAGTGCCAAAAAACAACAGTGGGGCTGATGTTTGAGTAAGCAGTGGGTAAACACTGATGATTAATAAAGTGACTCCCATGAATAATGAGAACCAAGCATTTTGGCCCATAAACTTTTCTTCATTTTTAATATCATGATTTGACATATATCATTTCCTTTTAAAATTTAACATTATGTGACCTCTGGGTGTCAATGTAACCTTGAGGTATCAATGAGTCAATTATTTTTTGTAACCTAAAGGTATCAAAATGTTTCAGGAACGATTCATATGAAATAAGTAAACTGCTTTTATGAGCTTTTTTTATCTACAGCAATGCTTTTAGGCTTAACACTCGCTATGATAAAAACATAATTTGACCGCTTAAAGGACGAACATGAAAACCTTACTCAAAATTTTTGGTGTAATACTCTTACTCTGTATTGCTTTAATTGTGGCAGCGCCTTTTTTAATTCCTACCGATACTATTTTTAATAAAGTATCAGAGGAAGTTCAAAAAACGACGGGAAGAACGCTAACAATTAATGGTGACAAAACGCTTAGTGTGTTTCCTGCACTAAAGTTAGAGTTGAATGATGTCCACTTTGCTAACATGCAAACAGGTTCGCGAGCTGATATGGCAAGTATGCAGCAGCTGGCAGTACATATACCTTGGTTCTCGTTATTTGGCGGTGAGTTTAAGCTTGATAAGTTTGTTATTAACGAACCAGATATTTTATTAGAGACAGATAAAAATGGTAAAGCTAACTGGCGGTTGTTTGATGCTGTAGCAGAGCAACCTACAGAGCAAACTGAGCCTGGTGAGGCAATTAAGCTGCCTGCTAGCTTTGATATTGAGCTGGGTGAGGTCGCTATTTATGGCGGTACATTTACATATCTAGATGGTCAAACGGGCGCCAAGCAGCAAATTAGCGATTTAGAGCTGGTTATTTTACTTCCTTCATTACGTAAAACCCTTGAAGTTAAAGGGGGGATTACCTATATGCAGGAGCGATTTGAACTAGATGTAAAACTCGATACTCCTGCCAAAGCGATTGAAGGTCAGGCTTTTAATGTATCGCAAAATTTAGATTCGCGCTTGGTTGAATTGACATTTAATGGCTCAATCGCAAAAAAAGGGCAAGACATAAAAGGTCAATTAGCACTCAATGGCGAGTCGGTAAAAAATATTGCTAAATGGCAGGGGGTTGCCCTAAATGCGAAAGATAATGCGTTTAATGCATTTAGTGTAAATGGTAAAATGCATTTACTGGGTGAAAAATTCAATCTTGAAGAGTTAACAGCAACGCTTGATGAACTTCAAATTAAAGGTAAAAGCGAAATTAGTTTAGGTAATCGTTTAGCCATTAATGCAAATGTAGATTTGGGGATGCTCGATCTTAATCCCTATTTGCCAGATGCCGTTGCTAAAAAAGAACAGCCGACTGAAGACGATAGCAAACCGGCAGAGCCAATTGTTTGGGATGACACTCAAATTGATTTA
This sequence comes from Pseudoalteromonas sp. BSi20480, assembly GCF_000241365.1. NCBI lineage: Bacteria > Pseudomonadati > Pseudomonadota > Gammaproteobacteria > Alteromonadales > Pseudoalteromonadaceae > Pseudoalteromonas > Pseudoalteromonas sp. BSi20480. Next base: position 8,627 of record NZ_BADX01000047.1, read on the forward strand.
AGTGTCCTTAAAGCACAAGATGCTAATGTAGTAATTCGTTCTAGTGGATTAATAGCAAATGATATAAAACTGGGTGCGAACCAGTTTACAGTGGCGCTAAATAAAGGTGTAGCTAAATTAAGTTTAGATAGCTTTTCAGCCTATGAAGGCGCTGGTAAAGGTGTAATTACTATTGATGCTCAAAATGCGCCTTATAAAATAGCTACAAACTTTAATTTAACAGATATAAATGCCCAGCCGTTATTAACTGATGCAACCGGTTTTGACAAGGTACTCGGTAGAGGTTCTTTAAATTGGAATTTATCTACAGCTGGGCAAAGTCAAAAATCGTTTATCGATGCGCTAAATGGTAAGTTGGCATTTGAGTTTGCAGATGGTGCTGTAAAAGGGGCGAACATTGCTGAAATGGTTCGTAGAGGTAAAGAGATTATATCTGGTAATTTTGGCGCCGCTTCTGAAGGGTTAGATACTGGCTTTGAAGAGGCAGAACAAACAGATTTTTCTGCGCTTACAGGTAGCTTTGATTTTATTAAAGGTGTTGGACGCAATACTGACCTTTCACTAATTAGCCCTCTGATTCGTATTTCCGGTGAAGGAGATGTGGATTTACCCCTCACTAAAGTTGATTACCGTTTGGTAACAGGGATTGTAGATTCAATAGAAGGTCAAGGCACTACCGATGACAGTACAGGCTTTAAAATACCGTTACGCATAAAAGGACCATTTCACGATGTGGGAATTAAACTTGATGTAAGTAATGCCTTAAAAGATGAAGCAAAAAAGAAACTAGATGACGCAAAAGAAAAAGCGAAAGAGAAAGCCAAAGATAAAGTAAAAGACAAATTAAAGGGACTATTTGGCTAAATAACCACTAGTAAAATAAACAAGGCACTTTTTAAGTGTCTTGTTTATTTTATAACCATTGAAAAAATAGTCACATAGCTTTACCAACGTTAATAAAATCCCCTCAGTCCTTAAATTAATTAAAAAATAACCTATCGCTACATGCTCAATGCTGGTACAATTGCCCGCCCTTAAGAGACAACTCGTTTGTTTTTGAGTGGGATTTAATCGAAATGTCTTGATTTTAAACAATTTTAAGACACGTTGTAATTACTACACCGGAGGTCATTAACATGATCCAAATGCAAACTCAGCTGGAAGTTGCTGATAACAGCGGCGCTCGCAAAGTGCAGTGTATAAAAGTCCTTGGTGGTTCACACCGTCGCTACGCAGCGATTGGCGACATCATTAAAGTTTCTGTAAAAGAAGCTATTCCTCGCGGTAAAGTGAAGAAAGGTGATGTTAAAAACGCGGTAGTTGTGCGTACCAGAAAAGGTGTTCGCCGTCCAGATGGTTCTCTGATCCGTTTCGACAGCAACGCGGCTGTTATCTTAAATGATAACTTGCAGCCAATTGGTACACGTATTTTCGGCCCTGTGACTCGCGAACTTCGTAATGACAAGTTCATGAAAATCGTTTCACTAGCCCCAGAAGTACTGTAAGGAGCCAATCATGGCAGCAAAAATCCGTCGTGGTGACGAAGTAATCGTACTAGCAGGTAAAGACAAAGGTAAGCGCGGTAAAGTGCTTTCAGTTGTTACTGAATCTGGTCGAATCTTTGTCGAAGGCATAAACTTGATCAAGAAACACCAAAAGCCGGTTCCACAATTGAACCAAGCTGGCGGCATTGTTGAGAAAGAAGCGTCTATGGACGCATCAAACGTTGCGATCTTCAACTCGGAAACGAGTAAAGCAGATCGTGTAGGTTTCAAGATTGAAGATGGTAAGAAATTACGTATCTTTAAATCTACTGGTAAAACTATCTAATAGTTGGAGTAGAATGATGGCGAAACTGCATGAAGTATATAAAGACAAAGTAGTTGCTGAGCTTCAAGAGAAGTTTGGTTTCAGCTCTGTCATGCAAGTCCCTCAGATCGAAAAGATCACATTAAATATGGGCGTGGGCGAAGCCCTAGCTGACAAGAAAATTTTAGATCACGCTGTAGCTGATTTAACTGCAATCTCTGGTCAGAAACCTTTAATCACTAAAGCACGTAAATCTGTTGCTGGCTTTAAAGTGCGTGAAGGCTACCCAATTGGTTGTAAAGTAACCCTACGCGGCGAGCGTATGTGGGACTTTTTTGAGCGTTTGGTATCAATCGCTATCCCACGTATTCGTGACTTCCGTGGCGTAAGTGCTAAGTCTTTTGATGGACGTGGTAACTACAGCATGGGCGTACGTGAACAAATCATCTTCCCAGAAATCGATTACGATAAAGTAGACCGTGTACGCGGTATGGATATCACTATCACTACTTCTGCGAAATCTGATGAGGAAGGCCGTGCGTTGTTAGAAGCGTTTAACTTCCCATTTAAGAAATAAGGGTAGGGTTATGGCAAAGAATTCTATGAAAGCGCGCGAAGCAAAGCGCACAAAACTAGTTGCTCAGTATGCTGAAAAGCGTGCTGCACTAAAAGCTATCATCAGTGATGTTAATACATCTGAAGATGATCGTTGGGACGCGGTACTTAAGCTACAAGCTTTACCTCGTGATTCTAGCCCTGCACGTCAACGTAATCGTTGTAACATTACGGGCCGCCCACATGGTTTCCTTCGCAAATTCGGCATGAGCCGTATTAAAGTTCGCGAAGCAGCTATGCGCGGTGAAATTCCTGGCCTTAAAAAGGCTAGCTGGTAATAGAATCATGGGAGTAAGACTATGAGCTTGCAAGATCCTATCGCGGATTTGTTCACACGTATCCGTAACGGTCAATCAGCGAAGAAAGTATCTGTAACGATGCCAACTTCAAAGCTGAAAGTAGCATTAGCTAAAGTACTAAAAGACGAAGGTTACATCGTAGACTACGCAGTTAACGGTGAAGTTAAACCTGAGCTTTCTATCGAGTTGAAGTACTTCGAAGGCAAAGCTGTAATTGAAAATATCCAGCGTGTAAGTCGCCCTGGTTTACGTATCTACAAGAAACGTGACGAATTACCGAAGGTAATGGGTGGTCTTGGTATCGCTATCGTATCAACTTCTAAAGGCCTAATGACAGACCGCGCAGCACGTAGTGCTGGTGTTGGTGGTGAAATCATTGGCTTTGTAGCTTAATCGGAGGGGAACTATGTCTCGCATAGCAAAGGCACCAATTAATGTTCCTGCCGGTGTAGAAGTTACATTGAAAGGCCAGGAAATCACAGTTAAAGGCAAAAACGGTGAACTTACTCGTACTATCAACGACGCAGTTGAAGTACAAGTTAACGACAACGTTATTACAACTTTACCTCGTGAAGGCGTAGCAAATGCATGGGCACAAGCAGGTACTGCTCGCGCTCTAATCAACAACATGGTTGTTGGTACGCATGAAGGTTACGAGAAGAAACTTCAGTTAGTAGGCGTTGGTTACCGTGCTGCAGCTAAGGGTAAAGTTTTAGACTTAACACTTGGTTTCTCACACCCAGTTAATTTCGCAGTTCCTGAAGGAATTACGATTGAAACTCCAAGCCAAACAGAAGTTCTAGTTAAGGGCGTAGATAAGCAGTTAGTTGGTCAAACAGCTGCTAACATTCGTGCATACCGTAAACCTGAGCCTTATAAAGGTAAAGGTGTTCGCTATTCAGATGAGAATGTACGCCGTAAAGAGGCTAAGAAGAAGTAAGGTAAGACGATGGATAAAAAAACAGCTCGTCTACGTCGTGCTAAACGCACTCGTAGAAATTATATTGAACAAGGCACAACGCGTCTTGTTATCCACCGCACGCCACGTCACATTTACGCTCAAGTAATTAATGCTGAGGGTAATGTACTGGCTGCTGCTTCTACTGTTGAGAAGGCTATTAGCGAAACAGTTAAAGGCACCGGTAACGTTGAAGCTGCGCAAGCAGTTGGCAAAGCGGTTGCTGAACGTGCGGCTGACAAAGGCATCGAAAAGATTGCTTTTGATCGCAGTGGCTTTAAATATCACGGCCGTGTGAAGGCGCTAGCTGATGCTGCGCGTGAAGCCGGTTTGCAATTCTAGGAGTAGACAATGGCTAACGTAGAAGCAAAGCAACAACAGCCTGATCTAGCTGAAAAGCTAATCGCGGTAAACCGTGTGTCTAAAGTAGTTAAAGGTGGTCGTATCTTTAGCTTTACTGCACTAACTGTAGTTGGTGACGGCGCAGGTAAAGTAGGTTTTGGTTATGGTAAAGCACGTGAAGTTCCAGCTGCTATTCAAAAAGCAATGGAAAAAGCACGTCGCAACATGATCAATGTAGACCTAAATGGCAATACATTACAGCATCCTGTTAAGGGACGTCATGCTGGCTCACTAGTGTTCATGAAACCAGCCTCTGAAGGTACTGGTATCATCGCAGGTGGTGCTATGCGTGCAGTACTAGAAGTGACTGGTGTTCAGAACGTACTATCTAAATGTTACGGTTCTACTAACCCAATCAACGTAGTACGTGCAACGATTTCGGCTCTTGAGAATATGAATTCTCCACAGTCTATCGCTGCAAAACGTGGCCTTCGCGTAGAAGAAATACTGGGGTAACCATGGCTAATCAAACTGTAAAAGTAACACAAGTAAAAAGCTCTATCGGTCGTTTACCGAAGCATAAAGCTACATTACGCGGTCTTGGTTTACGTCGTATCAATCACACTGTTGAGTTAGAAGACACAGCATGTGTACGTGGTATGATAAACAAGGTTTCTTACATGGTTAAGGTAGAGGGTTAATTTCATGCATTTGAATACACTTTCACCTGCTGCAGGTTCAAAAACTGCCCCTAAACGTGTTGGTCGTGGTATCGGTTCTGGTCTTGGTAAGACTGGTGGCCGTGGTCACAAAGGTCAAAAGTCACGTTCTGGCGGTAAAGTACGCGTTGGTTTTGAAGGCGGTCAAATGCCTATGCAACGTCGTCTACCTAAATTTGGTTTCACTTCACGCAAATCGTTAGTATCTGCAGAAGTTAACCTTTTTGAAATCGCTAAAGTTGAAGGCGATGTGGTAGACCTAAGCGCGTTACAAGCAGCTGGTCTAGTTAAAAAGAACGTTCTTTTCGTTAAAGTTGTTAAATCTGGTGAAGTTTCACGCGCTGTTACACTTAAAGGTCTTAAAGCCTCTAAGGGTGCACGCGAAGCTATTGAAGCTGCCGGAGGCAAGGTAGAAGACTAAGGAAGTACAAATGGCTAAACCAGGTCAAGATACACAAAGTGCACAAGGTGGGCTTTCGGAATTGAAGCGTCGATTACTCTTCGTATTGGGCGCTATCATAATTTACCGTCTAGGTTCATTTGTGCCGATCCCTGGGATTGACGCCGCTGTACTTGCCGATTTCTTCGAGCAACAAAAGGGCACCATTGTTGAAATGTTCAACATGTTCAGTGGTGGTGCACTTGAGCGAGCTTCAGTGTTAGCGCTGGGTATTATGCCGTATATCTCGGCTTCGATTATTACGCAACTATTAACGCATATGTATCCTCCGTTTATAGAGCTTAAGAAAGAAGGTGAGCAAGGGCGTAAAAAAATTAGCCAGTACACACGCTACGGCACGCTTGTGCTAGCTACTATTCAATCTATCGGTATTGCTACTAGCTTACCGGGCATGATGAACGGGTTAGTTGTTAATCCGGGTATGGGTTTCTATTTCACCGCTGTGGTGAGCTTAGTAACTGGTACTATGTTCCTTATGTGGTTGGGTGAACAAATAACAGAACGTGGTATCGGTAACGGTATTTCAGTTCTAATATTTGTTGGTATTGTAGCTAACTTGCCGTCTGCTATTGGTTCGACAGTCGAAATGGCGCGCCAAGGTGATTTGAATGTTTTTGTACTACTTATGGTTGCGGTTATAGTATTCGCTGTTACTTATCTTGTAGTGTTTTTCGAACGTGGACAACGTCGTATTGTTGTTAACTACGCTAAACGCCAACAAGGTCGTCAAGTATTTGCTGCTCAAAGCACGCATTTACCACTAAAAGTAAACATGGCGGGTGTTATTCCACCAATCTTTGCTAGTAGTATAATTCTGTTCCCTGGTACAATTGCTAGCTGGTTCGGCCAAGGTGAAGGTCCTGTCGCTGATGCATTACAAGCTGTTGCTACAACGTTGACTCCAGGTCAACCTTTGTACTCACTTGTATTAGCTGCGGCAATTATCTTCTTCTGCTTTTTCTATACAGCGTTGGTGTTTAACCCTCGTGAAACTGCAGATAACCTTAAGAAATCTGGCGCATTTATCCCAGGTATTCGTCCAGGTGAGCAGACATCTAAATACATTGATAAAGTGATGACACGCCTGACATTGGCAGGTGCTTTGTATATAACCTTTATCTGTCTGGTGCCCGAATTCATGACTATGGCATGGCAAACGCCATTCTATTTCGGCGGTACATCAATTTTGATTATCGTTGTTGTAATCATGGACTTTATGGCACAAGTACAGACTCACCTGATGTCTCATCAGTATGATTCTGTGCTGAAAAAAGCGAACCTTAAAGGCTACGGTCGATAAGGTCAGTTTACGGAGTTGAGCAATGAAAGTACGTGCTTCCGTTAAGAAAATATGCCGTAACTGTAAAGTTATTAAACGTGCTGGTGTAGTACGCGTAATTTGCAGTGAGCCTAAGCATAAGCAAAGGCAAGGCTAAGTAAACAGTCGTGCAGGCTGAGATTTCTCGGCCTGTGTTTTTAGTAGTGATTTGGTCTTCGTTTGAGTATCCTTACGGGCTTTTCAAACTTTTGATTACCAAATTCGAATATAGGAGATGTGTTAGTGGCCCGTATTGCTGGCATTAACGTCCCTGATCATAAACATGCAGTTATTGGTTTAACAGCTATTTATGGCATAGGTAAGACTCGCTCTAAGGCTATCTTAGCAGCGACTGGTATCGCCGAGACCACAAAAATCGGTGAACTTTCTGACGAAACACTTGACGTACTGCGTGATGCAGTTGGCAAGTACACTGTTGAAGGTGACCTTCGTCGTGAAGTTACATTAAATATCAAGCGCCTTATGGACCTTGGTTGTTACCGTGGCCTACGTCACCGTCGCTCTTTACCACTACGTGGTCAAAGAACTAAGACTAACGCGCGTACCCGTAAGGGTCCTCGTAAGCCTATTAAGCGATAAGGGGATAGTATTATGGCTAAGACACCAATTCGTCGTAAAAAGGTTAAAAAACAAGTTGCTGATGGTATGGCTCATGTTCATGCTTCTTTCAACAACACTATTGTAACGATTACCGACCGTCAAGGTAATGCACTATCATGGGCTACTGCCGGTGGTTCAGGTTTCCGTGGTTCACGTAAATCTACACCATTTGCTGCTCAGGTTGCTGCAGAGCGTGCAGGTACTGCTGCTCAAGAATACGGTTTAAAAAATCTAGAAGTTTTCATCAAAGGTCCAGGTCCAGGTCGTGAATCTGCTGTACGTGCTTTGAATGCTGCTGGTTACCGTATTACAAACATTACTGACGTGACGCCAATACCACATAATGGTTGTCGTCCACCGAAGAAACGTCGCGTTTAACAATAGGTTAGGAGAAATAACATGGCAAGATATTTGGGCCCTAAGCTCAAGCTGAGTCGTCGTGAAGGTACTGACCTGTTCCTTAAGAGCGGCGTAAGAGCTATCGACTCTAAGTGTAAACTTGAGACTGCACCTGGTCAGCACGGCGCTCGTAAAGGTCGTCTATCTGATTACGGTTTACAATTACGTGAAAAGCAAAAAGTACGTCGTATCTACGGTGTATTAGAAAAGCAATTCCGTAACTACTATAAAGAAGCTGCTCGCCTTAAAGGTAATACAGGTGAAAACTTGTTACAGCTTTTAGAGCAACGTTTAGACAATGTTGTATATCGCATGGGTTTTGCTAGCACACGCGCTGAAGCACGTCAGTTAGTAAGCCATAAAGCGATTCTAGTTAATGGTCGTGTTGTGAACATTCCTTCATACGTAATTACTCCAGAAGATACTGTAGTAATCCGTGAGAAGTCTAAGACACAAGCACGTATCATCGCTGCTCTAGAGTTGGCTGAGCAACGTGAAAAGCCGACTTGGGTTGAAGTTGACGGTAAGAAATTGGAAGGCAGCTTTAAGCGTCTACCTGAGCGTTCAGACCTGTCTGCGGACATTAATGAACAACTAATCGTCGAACTTTACTCTAAGTAAAGTTAAGAGTTAAGAGAGGATAAAATGCAGGGTTCTGTTACAGAATTTCTAAAACCAAGGTTAGTCGACATCGACGCTATAAACCCAACGCGTTCTAAAATAGTTTTAGAACCATTAGAGCGTGGCTTTGGTCACACTCTGGGTAATGCTTTACGCCGTATATTACTTTCATCTATGCCTGGATGTGCAGTAACTGAAGTAGAAATCGACGGTGTATTACATGAGTACAGCGCGAAAGAAGGCGTTCAAGAAGACATCATTGAAATACTATTAAACCTTAAAGGTTTAGCAGTAACGTTAGAAGGCAAAGATGAAGTTTTTCTGACCCTGACTAAATCTGGTGTAGGCCCTGTTACTGCGGCTGATATTCAGCACGATGGCGATGTAACAATTGCTAATCCAGATCACGTTATCTGTAATTTAACTACAGGTAACAGCGAGATCAGCATGCGTATTCGTGTTGAGCGCGGTCGTGGTTATGTGCCGGCATCTAGTCGTTTATCCTCTGATGACGATGAGCGTCCAATTGGTAGATTGTTGCTTGATGCATCATTCAGCCCAGTTGAACGTATTGCGTACTCGGTTGAATCAGCTCGAGTTGAGCAACGTACAGATTTAGACAAATTAATCATTGATATGGAAACAAACGGTACATTAGATCCTGAAGAAGCGATCCGCCGTGCGTCTACTATCTTAGCTGAGCAATTAGATGCATTCGTAGATTTACGCGATGTAACTGAGCCAGAAGAGAAAGAAGAGAAACCAGAATTCGATCCTATTCTGCTTCGTCCAGTCGATGATCTTGAACTAACAGTACGCTCAGCAAATTGTTTGAAAGCCGAGCAAATTCAATATATCGGTGATTTAGTTCAGCGCACTGAGGTTGAGCTTCTTAAAACGCCTAATCTAGGTAAGAAGTCTCTAACTGAAATTAAAGACGTGCTAGCTTCACGTGGTCTTTCTCTAGGTATGCGCCTAGAAAACTGGCCACCTGCAAGTTTAGCTGAATAATCTAAATCACTATATTAGTTTAGTTAGAAGGATAGGGTCATGCGCCATCGTAAGAGTGGTCGTCAATTAAACCGTAACAGTAGCCATCGTAAAGCGATGTTCAGCAATATGGCAGGTTCTTTGGTGAAACATGAAATCATCAAAACTACTTTGCCAAAAGCGAAAGAGTTACGTCGTGTAATTGAACCTTTAATCACACTGGCTAAGACTGACAGTGTAGCAAACCGCCGTTTAGCGTTTGCTCGCACACGCGACAATGAAGTTGTTGGTAAATTATTCAGTGAAATCGGTCCACGTAACGCGGATCGTCCAGGTGGTTACACTCGTATTCTTAAGTGTGGCTTCCGTACTGGTGATAATGCACCAATGGCTTATATTGAACTAGTTGGTCGCCCAGCGACTAGCGAAGAAGTTCAAGAAGACGCACAGTCTGCAGAGTAAGTCTTAAAGAAACCTAAAAGCCGAGCTTATGCTCGGCTTTTTAATGCCTGGAAATTATAAATAAAATTTTTGCATTACTATATTTACCTATTACCTATTTACCACTAATCTCTAGTCATCTACAACACGGCTCTATTTCATTAATGATTTAGCTAAGTGAGTAGCATTACTATAAAAACGGTAACGTTACACCTAAGAAAAATCATAAGCTAATATGGTTGTTACCATAATTACCTTTCAAATAAGCACTAGAAAGATATTTATCATCATACACTTAGTCAAATGGCGCTATTACATAAATAAAACTTACTATTAGTTGTGTTTTTGAGCGTTTAGCTCAAATACTCATCGAGCAGCAT
>NZ_BADX01000046.1:0-1258 GCF_000241365.1 Pseudoalteromonas sp. BSi20480
CCGAATGGCTAACCTTTTTTATTTGAATTATATTCAGCTATGATATTTTTCGCATGCTTCTAATGTATTTTCAATTAAGCTGGCCACGGTCATTGGGCCAACCCCGCCAGGAACAGGAGTAATAAAGTGAGCTTTTTGCTCTGCAATGCTGTATTCAACGTCGCCTACTAGTTTACCTGTATCTAAACGGTTTATACCTACATCTATAACAATGGCACCTTCTTTTACCCAATCTCCAGGGATAAATTCAGGTTTGCCCACAGCTACAACCAGCAGGTCTGCGCGTCGCACATGAGTTTCTAAATCTTGTGTAAACTTATGGCACACAGTAGTCGTACAACCGGCCAGTAATAGCTCTAACGACATAGGGCGGCCCACAATATTTGATGCGCCAACCACAACCGCATGCATGCCTTTATAACGAACACCGGTAGAATCGAGTAAAGTAATAATCCCTTTTGGCGTACAAGGACGAAGCGCAGGCATACGCTGTGCTAAACGGCCGATATTGTAAGGGTGAAAGCCATCAACGTCTTTGTGTGGTGTAATGCGTTCTAAAATTTTCTCTGCATCGAGTCCATCAGGTAAAGGTAACTGCACCAAAATGCCATCTACTTCAGCATCATTATTTAGCTCATCAATTAAACTTAAAAGAGCATCTTCTTTTGTGTCTGCAGGTAAATCAAATGATTTTGAAATAAAACCAACTTCTTCACAGGCTTTACGCTTTGAACCAACATAAACTTGGCTTGCTGGATCAAGTCCGACAAGGACTACTGCAAGTCCGGGGGCGCGTAATCCTTTAGAAACGCGTTCGCTTACGCGTTGTGCAACTGTACTACGTACTTGTTTTGCGATTGCTTTACCATCAATGATGTTTGCCGTCATGGTTGACCTTTAATTGGGGTTAATTAACTAGATACCGATACTTTAAAAATGAACGCATAATAAAAAGGGGCATATGCTTATAAAGAGAATAATAACTTTATTTTTCATTTAATATTACCTAAGCTATTTTCGCAGAAAAGCATTGCAGCGCCAAGTTGCTTTTCATCTATATAGTACTAGAGTAATTAAATAGTATAAATTTCAGTCTTCTATTATAATATTTAGCCATTGTGGGCTAAAAATGACCACTTGATTTGTTTTCTTAAAAAAATGTTTGACCTAACCCCGTCAAATCACTATTATGCACCCCGTTGTCAACGAGGTCACTCGTAGAGAATAGTAAGTAACGGCGATTAGCGCAGTTTGGTAG
>NZ_BADX01000045.1:0-10169 GCF_000241365.1 Pseudoalteromonas sp. BSi20480
TATAGGGATCCTCTAAAGTTCAGTTGTCGGCAACAAGCACGACTTAACTTAATAGGATTATGACCATGAAAACACTTATCAAAACTATCGCTCTTGGCTCACTATTAACATGTTCAGCTGCTGCAATGGCTGATCAAAGTGATTACAAATTAATGGTTATTGAAGCGCAAACCGCGCCGCAGCCACTTGAGCAATCTTTTAATAGCTGTGCACTTAATGTTAAGTCAAAAAACTACGCTGAAGCAGAACAAATTTGTACTAAAGCAATTGCACTATTACAAGATGCCGATGCCCCTAAATTTAAAGTTCGTCAGCTTACATCATTTGCATTAAGCAATCGTGGTGTAGCGCGCCTAAAAGCTAAAAACGAAACGGCCGGCCTTGCTGACCTATACGAAGCAAAACAACTATCTAACAACGATATGGTATCGCATAACTTAACGCGCGCTAAAGAAGAGCTTGCTTTATAGCACTCAGATTAACAATAGTTGAAAAAGCCCCTGTAGGTATTTATCTACAGGGGCTTTTTTAGATTAATTTTTAAAATGTTGCTGGGTGTGTTAGCTCAAAGTACATCGTCTAAAACGGGCAATGCAGGAAAAGCACCCTTTGATAAACAGGCTTTTGAGCCACAACGAAGGCCAAAACTTAATGCGTCTTTAATTACTTGTTTATTATTGAGTTTGTCGCTTGGTAATAGCGTCTCGTTGTAATGATTTAAATGATATAACACACCTGCAATAAACGCGTCTCCGGCACTGGTTGTATCTATTGCATTAATAATCGGTGCAGCTTCACTAACGTTAAACTTTTTATGGTAAACAGTGGCAGGCTCGGGTCCATCGGTTAAGAAAATTAAACTAACGCCTAACTCTAATAGCGATTGTAAATATTCATCACCTGATTGACTGGTGTGTTCCGCTAAAAAATTTAACTCATCACGTGATAGTTTTATAATGTCGCAATGGGCGTAGCAGGCACGCACATTAGGCTCAATATCACGAATATTATGCCAAAGGCTGTATCGTAAATTTACGTCAAAGCTAACAAGTTTATTATGAATTTTTGCTTGTTTTAAAGCGCTCAATGTTGTGTTTGCAATGGCAATACTTGTTAGCGTATTTGAGCAAAAGTGTAGGGTACTTATTTCATCCCACTGAATTTGCTGTAAATGTTCAGGAGCAAGGAGTAGGTCGGCGGTGTTATGGCGGTAAAAATTAAAGCTGCGTTCGCCAGTTTCATCTAAGCTGACAATAACCATCGCTGTTTGCGCATTTTTTATAGTAAATAAATACTCGGTGCCGACATTATATTGCTTTAACGCGTCGGTAAGTTGCTTGGCAAAGTAATCATCACCCATACCACCACAAAATGCAGCGCTACCACCTAACTTTGCATAGCCTACTGCTACGTTTGCAGGTGCGCCACCAGGAATAGGTAAATACGCTGTGTTATGTGAGTCTTGTGGCAGCATATCAATAAGCAGCTCGCCAAGGCTTAGTAATCTGGTCATGTTATAAATCCTAAAAAACCTAGCAAGGCTAGGTTAAATGTAAGGGAGAGTAATAAAATTTAAGCTGAGTAGGGAATAAAGCGCTGAAATAAAACTGCATTTCAGCGCTCAACACACTCAGACTCGGTTAGTTAAACGCGTATTTAAGCGTTAGTGATGTTGTACGGCCATTAATTGTACGTGCGCGTATAATATCGTTTGCTGGTACAGAGCCTTCCTCTGCTTCTGTAATACCTACTGTATCAAATAGGTTATTTACATTCAGTGCTAGGCTAAGGTTTTCAGATAGGTCGTAGCTTACAAAGCCATTTACCTGTGTGTAACCATCGAATTTAAGGTCGTTATTATCTTGAGCGTAAGCGTCAGTTGTACCAATAAAGCTCAGACCTGCTGCCCCTTTCTCATAGCTGTAGCGAGCCATTAGTGAGTAAATTAAATCCGCTTGACGGCGTGGTGTGTTACCTACAACGTCAGGAGATAGTGCATCTTTAGCAATTTCAGCATCAGTCCACGTCAAGTTACCACGAAAATCCCACGCATCCATGAAGTACGTTGATTCAATCTCAATACCTTTGGCTTCGTATTCACGGTCGAAGAACTTTTGTGATGTTGCTTCAAAGTTTTGTTCTTCAGTTTCTGCGTAGAACGCTGTTGCGAATACCGATAGCGAGTCAAAACGTTTTTTAACACCAAACTCAAATTGGTTTACTTCATCAACTGCATCTTCATCAGCTACTGAGCCATCTGAGCGTACTTTACCAAATAAAAGACGATCAGCGTTTGCACGTCCGCCTTTACTGATACGCGCAAATGTTGCAAGGCTAGGGTCTATTTGGTAGTTGGCACCAATTGAGTAAGACGAGTAGCTCCAGTCGTAATTTACTGGGCTTGAGTTAGCATGATCAATACCGACAACATTCTGCTCGGGTACTGAAATAACACCATCACGGTTCATATCAACAGTAGAGGTTACTGCTCCTGCGTAGTTACCGCGTGCTTCACCGCTGTCGTAACGCGCACTTGCATCAATGCTTAAGTCACCAAGTTTAGTTGAGAAAGCAACATAAGGTGCACGTGTGTCGTATTCAGTGTCGTAGTCGCGCTGACAACAGTTACCCCAAAATGGCGTGCCGTATGCGTATAAACCATTTTCTGAAAACTCAGTGCCGTCGGCAGCCGTTACATTTAACAGTGCTGCGTTGTCACCTTTAAGCTCCATAACGTAAGAGTTCCACAACCACGACATCGCTATGTTTTGCGTTGATGCGTAGTAACCAAACGTAAGGCTTGTGTCATCGTCAAACGATTTTGTTAGTTTAAAGTCGTTAACAATAGAGTCAAAGTCATTCATTGTTACGTCAAACGTATGAATGCGCATAGCTAAATCGCCATTGAATGCGTCACCTGTGTTTGCATTGCTCAGTGTTGCGCCTGCTCCGCCAATGCTTGCAGCCATTGCCGATGCATCGCCTACTTCAGCTGGAATAATAGAATTAAAGTTTCCGCCAACTGACGATTTACGAAAACGGTTTTCAATACGCCAATCGTTGTCTAAGTCGAATACAGCTTCAAAGCCAATAGAATCAACATTTGGGTTCATACCATCGCGAATGTCACCATTGCTAATTTGGTTTTGACCATTTAAGCGAACTGTTTTAGTGAACAGTGCTGAATGAGGTGTATCTGACTGAGAATCAAACCCAGGAACTGAATCACCATTTGAGTACATTGGCATTGGAAGGTAACCAACGCTTTTGTCGTCTAAGTGTTTGTAGTAAAGACGCACATAGCCGTTTTCGAAATCTTTAGTCAAATTAGCTTTTATTTGACCACCTTTATTTGACGTGTAACCTGTTTCACGTGGGCCTTCACCTTGGCGTACAAAGCCACCTACATGAAAGCGAACGCTGTCGGTTAAATAAGTACCGTATTCAAAATCAGTACGGACACTATCGAAATCTAGGCCAACAGTGGTTGCAACGCTGCCCGATTCGTTTTCGCCGTTTTTAGAGATAAAGTTGATGATACCGCCCGGTGCATTACTTGCTGCTGTAGACGCTGAACCACCACGAATTGACTCAACCGTTTGTACCGTGTTGTCAAGGCGCATAAAAATGTCAGCATTACCAAAAGCGATGTCACCGTATTGCAGTACAGGTAAACCGTCTTCTTGTAACTGTAAAAATTTAGCACCACCTGATGCAACCGGTAGACCACGAACTGCAATATTTGCATTACCTTCACCGCCAGTAGATTCTGAACGGATACCCGGAATGATTCTAAATGCTTCAGCGGTAGAGCGAGGTGTTGAAACTTGAACTTGTTCAAGCGAAACACTGCTTACAGATACGCTTGAAGCCATAATTGTTGTACGGCGTGGAACACCGGTTACAACGATTGTTTCAAGTCCTTTGTTTTGTGATGCTTCTGGCTGTGTAGTTTCTGCTTCTTGAGCATTAATGCCTTGGCTTACTGCAAGTGCTAATGCACTGATTAAATATAAAGGAGTGTTGTGTGTTGTCATGTGAACGCCTCGTTATGTTGAACCTAAATGGTTATTTATTTTTACTTAATCGATTAAGTAAAAATAACAAAATTTTTACAAAATGCAAATTATTTTATTATTAATTTGCTCTTTTTTTACTCACCCATTGATTTATAGGGTAATTTTTTTGTTAAATAATTATCAAATTAATTAGTAACTACGTTATTTTGCTCTAAAGCAGATGCTGATGGGTCACGTAAATAATTAAATAGCATAGCCAAAAATAGAATAACTGCAAAACCAGTTGCTAAGTAAAAACCGTAACGCACATGACCAAAGTAATCACTGATCATGCCCATCAAAAGCGGGGCTAATGCTGCTGACAATGCGGTAAAAAATAATATAACGCCGGCTACAGCACCATGTTGTTGAACAGGGAAACAGGAAATGCCCTTAGAGTTTAAAGTAGGGTAAACCATTGACATAAATAAACCTGAAAGCGGAAGCAATCCAACGGCCCAATCTACACCGCCAATTAATGTGCCTACATAACATAGTGCTATGCCAAGGCTTAGGTAGGTCATTACGCCTTGCCAGCTAAAGCGATTTAGTAACCATACCGCTATAAAACGACCCGCCGCGCGAAGTATAAAGAATATGGTTAATGCGTAGGTTGCAAGTAATGGCCATGAACCTGTGTAGTCTTGTAATAGTGTTGGCATCCATACATAAATAGCCACCTCGGTTGCTACGTATAGTGCGATAGCCATTGAAAAGCCCAGTGCATAAGGGTTTTTAATCATTTTCATGGTGGTGGCAAGTGAAGCGGGTTTTTCGGTTGTTTTTACAACTGGCGGATAATCTGCGCGCCACGCCAGAAGCGCAAGGATCAAACACATAACACCAGCAATAATGTAAAGGTATGTCCAGCTAACATTTTGAACGAGTAAAACACCTACCAGTGCAGGACCAACAATAGCACCTATTCCAAAAAAGCCTTCTACCTTGTTCATTGTTTTGGTGTGTTCTTCGTTACTGTGTGAAATATCACCCAATAAAGCTAATGCACCTGTTTTAAATAAACCGATTGCCAAACCAATACAGCAAAGAAGTACCAAGAAAAAATTAAAACTAGAACTTACTGCAAATAAAAAACAACTTGCAGAAAAAATGAGTAACCCCAGCATAATGGTTTGCTTTCGTCCAAGGCTGTCGGCTAAAAAGCCTAAAAATAGTCCACTAAAAGCAATTAAAGCCATTGGCGCATAATGAAAGGCACTGGCTTGGGTCATACTCAAGCCAAAGTCTTTTATAAGCTCAGGGATGATCATGCCGACCGCATCAGAGGTCATGGCAAACATAAAAAACATCATGTATGTGAGCCAGCGTATTTGTCGCAACGGATCGCTGCTTACTTGTGTGTGTGGTTTTGTCATTTTATTTAATCCTCGTTAAATGCAGACTAATACGCGCTAAGTCAGTTAGTTACTTAGTGAAGTATTATTCATGCAACGATATTTGTATGTAAAATTTTTAAAAATTACTTGTAAATTCTTACTCTCTAGTTAAAGATATATCTTAATCGATTAAGATTCAACATGGTAATCACACAATGATGCAAAACAAAGTTCAATTGATCACATATGCTGATCGAATCACTGGCCAAGACATTAATGCACTCACTACACTTTTAAATGGATCTTTAAAAGGCGTATTTGGCGGTGTGCATTTGTTGCCATTTTATAACCCAATTGACGGCAGTGATGCTGGCTTTGACCCAATAGACCATAGTGAAGTAGATTCAAGAATAGGTTCTTGGGAGGACATCAAAGCGCTTGGTAACAACCATGATTTAATGGCTGACTTAATTGTTAACCATGTTTCGGCGCAATCTTTTCAGTTTCAGGATGTGCTTGCTAAAGGTAAAGCCTCTGAATTTTGGGATTTGTTTTTAACCAAAGAAGACGTATTTCCAAATGGCATGAGCGACGCAGAGCAAAAAGCAATTTATCGTCCTCGCCCTGGTAGTTGTTTTACACCAATGAAATGTGGTGATGGTGAAACGTATGATTTTTGGACTACATTTACCGATAATCAAATTGACATTAATGTAAAGGTAGAGGCTGGCGTTGCGTATTTAAATAATGTACTCACCAAGTTCTCTGCAAACAATGTAAATATTATTCGGTTAGATGCAGCGGGTTACGCTATTAAGCAAGCGGGTACTAACTGTTTTATGCTAGATGAAACGTTTGGTTACTTAGATAACTTATCTAAGCAAGCAAATGAATTAGGTATGGAAACAATTGCTGAAATACACAGCCATTATCAAACTCAGGTTGAAGTGGCTAAACGCGTTAACATGGTTTATGACTTTGCACTGCCGCCGCTTATTTTACATAGCTTGTTTAATAACGACGTTGATGCACTTTTAAAGTGGCTAAAAATATCACCACGTAACTGTTTAACTGTACTCGATACACATGATGGCATTGGTATTATTGATGCTGGGCCAATGGGCGACAAACCAGGTTTATTAAACGCTGAGCAAATTGATAACCTTGTTGAAACAATGCATGCAAATAGTAATAACGAAAGCCGACAAGCAACTGGGGCTGCAGCCAGTAATGTTGATTTGTACCAAGTTAACTGTACTTATTACAATGCATTGGGGGCTAAAGATTTTGATTATTTATTGTCTCGCGCCATTCAGTTTTTTGCACCAGGTGTTCCACAAGTTTACTACGGTGGTTTATTTGCATGCGAAAACGACATGGAGCTTTTAGCTAAAACAAATGTTGGCCGTGATATTAACCGCCCATATTTAAATGCAGATAAAATAAGCGAATCACTCGATAAGGCCGTTGTAAAAGGTTTAATTGAACTGATTAAAATCCGAAATGAACACCCAGCGTTTTCTGGGGAGTTTTCAGCGCAAGGTGAAGGCAGTATGTGTTGTTTAACGTGGCAACTTGGTGAGCAATCTATTTCATTAAGTGTAGATTTTGAAGCAAGAACCGCCCTTATAACGCAAGTCAATGGTGATGAAGAAACATCGATAAGTTTAGATTCTTTATTGTAACGAATAGAGTTTTGCTTAACAAAAAGCCAAGCTAGTTAGCTTGGCTTTTTTATTAACTGCTGGCACCAATGTCGAGTTCGTAGCTGACTTCTTGTATTTTGTTTTCTTTAGAAATAAATAAGTTTGCAGCAATTACGCCTTTTTCTTCACTGTTTTGATGAATAGTACTTAACCTAGGCACGAACCGTGCTGCTTCATCAATTCCATCAAATCCAACAATACGTAGGTCTTTTCCAATTTTTATACCTTGCTTGATTGCCTCTCGCATTGTGGCGAGTGCAATTAAATCACTCATACAGATAATAACGTTAGGGCGAGGTGAAGCTGATAGTACTTCTTTTGCAGCTATATTAGCAAAGCGCTCGCTGCTTTCCGGTATGTTCCAAATGCGGTCGTCAGCAACACTAATATTTGCCTCAACTAATGCACGTTGATAGCCACGTAAACGCTGATGAGAAATTGACTCTCCGGTTTGAAACTCGTGATGTTCATAAACGCGGCATAATACGTTTTCATCGAGAAGTCTTAGCCCTAGAATGGCGACCTTATCGTTTATATTGTGCAAAACATGCTTGGCAATTTCGTAGCTAGCTTGTTCGTTATTAATGTTAACCGACGCATTGCGGTTAATGTCAAAATCGACTGTGACGACGTGTTTTGGCGTAGTTTTAAGTTGTTCTACTAATGCGTGGTTACGAGGGCGACCGTAGCAAATAAAACCATCTACAAAATCAACAACACTATTGAGGTTATTGTTACTACCAGAGAACAATAAAACGTTAATATTGTTTTTTTCGAGTACAGAAGTCACGCCTCGCATAAAGCTGCTGGCAACTGGGTCTGATACCATGTATTCAACGCTGTCGGGTAGCACCAAAGCGACAATGTTAAATGTACCGCTTCTTAATGATTGCGCTGCTTTATTTGGGCCAAAGTAACCAAGCTCTTTGCAGGCTTTGAGTATCGCTTCTCGGCGTTTTTCTGAGAGCTGATCTGGTCGATTAAATGCATTAGATACCGTTGCATTAGACACACCTAACTCTTTGGCAATACTTTTTAAGGTCCACCGAATTTGTTTACTCATTAACTACTCTTTGCCGTAAAACTACACTACACAAATTAACATACTGAACTGTTAAACATAATAAAAAGTTTAGGTTTTATCGCTAATATATGTATTGATTTGGCTAATAAGGAGGTTACGTTATTATGTTTGGACGTGTTTTGCACAAAAATTATTAATTAAAGTTCGTGTTTTTAATTTAGGCTTGATTGAATACTTACTTTTAGAGTATTGAGGAGCTAAGCAAATGATTATAACAATTGTTATTTTGCTATGGGCATTATTTATGGCTCGCGCAGTAATTGCTGAATATAAATATTATCAAGCAGTTAAAATGTTTGAGCCTGAAATATGGCAAGCGCTTGGGCAGCCAAAATTTTTAATGATTCCCATAATGTTCGTCTCAGGGGATGGTTTAAATCACTTAAAAGGTGCGACCGATAAAAGAGTGTGTAGGCTTGCTATTAAGCATCGCCAAGCTGGTAAGCTGTTTATATTTTATGTTGTGTTTGTTTTGCTTGCTAGTATTGTATTTTTTAAGTTTTCGTAGTCATTTTCAAGGATGTTTATTGTTATGAAAGCTGTCTCAATGCTAATGTTATTTAGCCTCTTTTATGCGAGTGATGCGTCAGCGTGCTCGGCAAGTACCGCTCCTGAACAAGTAGTGCAAGCGCAATTAGAGGCTTATAACGCACTAAATATAGGTCTATTTGCAAACTGTCACTCGGCAGATATAAAAATTAAAAATAGCCAAGAAGGCGCTCCTGACATTATTGGGCAAGAAAGCTTAATCAAAGCGTATCAGTTTTTAAAAACAGCGCCAAAATCATTTAAAGTGATTCTTGAAAATCGAATTGTGAATGGGCCTGTGGTTGTTGATTATGAGCGGTTAACTAGGCTTGGTGACGGTAGAGATGATATGTTTGCCGTTACGGTGTATGAAGTGCGTAATGGCAAAATTGTTAGCGTATGGTTCCCACCAACTAAATAAAAACAGCTTGCTTAAAACACCTTGAGTAGAGGCCTACAGCAAGGTGTTTTAATGTTACCGCTTAAGCATATTTTCAAAAACCTTTAGCTTATCGTTATAGCTTTTAATGCCAGAAGCATGTAGTAACGCAACCGCACTAAACGAGGCTAGGTTAACTAACTGCTTATGTTGGCTTGTCATTAACTGACTGAAAATTTGGTACACCTTAGTGGGTTTAAACTGCTTGGGGCGTTTAATTTGCCATTGATCAATACCTTCTTTTGGTAATAAACATGGAACATGGCCAGGATATGCTTGCCAAGGCGAATCTAGGGCTTCGGGGAATGCATAGCGTAGAAAATCATGATAAAAGCGATGCTTTCTTACTTGTGACGTTGGTTGCGACAAAACATGTCGAAGTACTTTCCAGGAATAAAAGGGCAGGCAAAAATCCATTTGATACTCGTCCACTTTTTCGAATGGAATGGCTAAATGGTGATGCTGATCGTTAAGTAATAAAAACAGATAGTAAGCTTTTTCAAGAGGAATATCTCCAAACTCTTTTAATGAAGTTACGATATTAGCTTTTAGTCTGGCTTGCATTTTATCAGCGTTATGGATTATTGATTTGGGGATATAAGCAAATTGTTGCGATAAATAAGCGTCAGCAAGGTGCTCAGGTTCTTGTGTTAAAGCCCCTTCGTAAACTTCATCTGAGTAGTAAATAACACCCAGCCCAACACTTCCACCATTGCCAGACCATGCTAAACGAGGACGTGTTACTTTAGGGTGGTCTGGATGTTTGCCGTTTAACCAATGCTCGCCTAGTCTGTCTTCAATTGTTTTTGCCTGCGTATCGTTAACACGAATAACATCAAGCTCAATTTTCTGGCTTTTTGCGAACGCTGTTGCGCAGTATAAGTCTTGTGTTTGGTGCTGTGAAAAATTAAGGGCGGTGATGTTTACATTTTGTCTTTTAAGTAAACACGCAATCAACCTTGAGTCTAATCCACCCGATAGCGTAGTGAGCACGTGATTATCGTTATCAATATATTT